>CAMWKN010000283.1 GCA_947174825.1 uncultured Clostridium sp. | reverse complement strand
TGAGTGGTTTTGCCGGCGGAATATGTCAGTGCATTAGTTAGTATGTTTACACAGATAGAAATGAGGAAATTATGGAAATCACAGAGGAATTGATGGATCAGACATATCAGTTTTGCTATAAACGCCTGAGTAATCCAGATGATGCCAGGGATTTGGCGCAGGATATTATGTGTGAAGCTTTGCAGGCGATCTCCGGCGGAAGGAACATTATTCATTTTCAGGGATGGTTCTGGAAAATGGCAAGGAATCGCTATGCGGTAATGCTGAATCGGCGCAATCATAAGCCAACAGAATATTTGATTGATGAGTATTTGGATCTATTGGTCAGTGAGTCGGAGGATGCCATCGATGGTCTGGTTCTGGAGGAGGAGCTGTCCCGGATGCATGCTGCCATTGCAAAGATGGCAGCTATTCATCGGGATATTTTGGTGGAATATTACATCAAAGAATGTCCCATAAAAGAGATTGCAAAAAAACTGGAGATACCGGAGGGAACAGTCAAGCGAAGGTTATTTGATGCAAAACGGGAAGTGAAGAAGGAGATGATAAAAATGCCAAGAGTTACGGAATTGTCCTATGTACCTTATGAACTGGAACTCTGGGCATCTCAGGGCTGGGATGGAACTGAGGTGTTTCGGGATCTTTTGGGCAGACAGATTCTGGCGGCATGTTATCAGCAGGGACATACAATACCGGAATTATCCCAGCAAATTCAGGTGGCATCTGTGTATTTGGAGGATAAGATGCTTGCCTTGGAACAGGTTGGTTTGCTAAAACGAGATGGAAGAAACCGATATCAGACTAATTTCATTATTTTTCCCAGAAATGTGATCAATGGTATGCTGCAGGATCTGGAAGAAGTATATCTGACTATGTGTGAAACGGTTTATAGTACAGTGATGGAGCATTGGGACCAGATACGGGATATTGGTTTTTATGAACCCCAACAGCCAATGGAGTATTTAAACCCGACATTTCTGCTTATGGGGATGGCTTGGATGGGGGAATGCTGCGTGAAAGAATATTATAAATATATACCTAAACTGGAATGGAAATCAGAATCAATTGGCAACTTTGATTATCGTTCCAGGCGGATCATGGGGCAGATGGTTTCACCTGGTGAGGAAGTAGCGGCTTCCACATTTAGGGCAGCTCAGTGGAAGGCTATTCAAAAACGGATTGATACGGCAGATGGGAAAAGCTATATTGTATGGGATAATTTTGTTACCAGTCCCTTTCGGGCGGACCGAATTGACGGAATTCATGGTAATAATGTGGGTTTGCTATGTGAGCTGTCTGAAAATCCGGCAAAGCCATTGTCTGTACAGGAGGAAGTGGGAATTAGTGTGTTGATGAAACAGGGAATGATCGTAAAACGGAGAGAGGGATATTATCCGGAAATTGTGATTTTTCAGAAGGAAAAATATCGGGAAATGAGTCGCTATATGAGACAGATATTTGCACCGAAAAGCAGGGAATTGCAGGATGCTCTGGTAAAGACCATTCATAAGCATTTATTTCCGCATGTCAGGGGAGATTTGCTAGAACAGTATTATCATTATGTTATGGAGGTTTTCATGATACCGTCTTCCTACATGGTACAGTGGGGAAAGGAAAAGCACTTATTTGAACTGTCCGGAAATCCGGACATATGTGCAGCAGGAGTTCATATCACAGAACTGTAGAAAGGATGGAGGAATGATGCAGGCATTTATCGAAATCATTAAGATACATTTTAAATCGTATTTTCATTATAAGTGGACCTTTGCCATGTCTTTTTTTACACAACCGATTATATTTATCATTAATTACATCGTTTTTCAAAGCATTTATCGCTATGGGGAAAAGGATGTGATTCAGGGATATTCCTTGGAGCAGATGGTCTGGTTTTTTACTGCCAATCTGCTTGTGAATGCATTTGTGTGGAATCCTACGGTGGGAAGCATGTCTGACAAAATATTATCTGGTAAACTAACCAGGGATTTATTGCGTCCCATTTCTGTTTTCCAATTTGAAATGGCAGATTGTGTGGCATCCCGTTGTGTTTCCCTTCTGGTGGATTTCCTGCCAGGCTTAGTGCTGTATTCATTGATTTTGCCACCCAAATTTTTGACAGTTTGGTCTTTTCTTAAATTTTTGATTGTGGTAATTCCGGCTTTTTTTCTAAATTATTTAACGGCATCACTGATTGGCATCTGTGCCATGTGGGTCAAAAATAGTACATCACTTCATGCGGTGTCCAATGTTATGATTTCCTTTGTGGGTGGCAGTCTGATTCCGATGGAGTTTTATCCGGAGATACTAAGACGGTTTACGGACTTTCTGCCATACAAATATATCTATTATTGGCCGATTCAGTTTTTTCTAAATAAGGGTAATGCACAGAGTGGTGGATTCTTTTTGTGGATTATTGCGATTCAATTGGGGTGGATCGGAGTTTTATGGGTATTGTATCAAATTGGCTGGAAGCAGCTCTTGAGAACTTATGGAGCAGTGGGATAAGAAAGCAAATTATTGGCAGAAAGGGGATCTTTATGGGGAAATTTATTGAAATTTTCTGGTGGAATTGTAAACTGAATATGGCAAAATCCATGGCATATCGCTTGGATTTTTGTATTGGCTTATGTGTTAATTTACTGATTGCCTGCGCCGGACCAATTTTCCAGTATCTACTGTTTTCGCAAGTTAACGGGTACCCGGGTTGGACGATGCAGGAAATTATTTTCTTTCAGGGGATGTTGTTGGTGATTTTGGGATTGCGGAACTTGCTGTTTGGCAATGTGGCTGGCTATGTCCAAAATTTAATTTTTGATGGCAGTCTGGATCAGTTATTGTTACGGCCTTATTCCAGTATAGGAATGATTTTGGCAAATGGTTTTTCCCTGGATGGGATTGGGACAGTGGCAGCAGGGACTGTGATTTCCATTGTGGCAATGATGCGGATGCATCTGATTCCCCCGTGGTATTTGTGGATCATTACCGCTTTATCCGTGGTAGTCAGCTTACTGTTATTTATGTCTTTTGATATTTTTCTGGCAAGTGTCATGATTCGTCTGGTTCGAATTGGCAGACTAAATGAGATGTTTGATACCATTGCCAAGTTTGGACAGTATCCTTTAGAAGTCTATCCGAAGGGAATGCGCCTGCTTTTTTCTACCTTTGTTCCCTTTGCCGTGTGGATCAATATTCCGTGCAAGATTTTTCTGCATGGCTTACAGGCCTATATGATGGTGCCGGTGGTGTGCGTTGTACTAATTTTGTTGCTTGCTTTACAGGGATGGAATCGTTGTATGAAACATTATACCAGTGCTGGTGGCTGATCGTCAAAATGCCGGTGGAATTTAATGTGATGTTTAACATATAATGTGCGGTATGTCCGTGTTGTAGGACAGTAAGAAAAAAGGAGGAAGACTGTGGAAAATATAGTAGAGATTCAGGATATCAGCAAATATTATCAGGTCAGTAAAAGACAGAATACGGGTTTGATGGCAGCAGTGAAGTCGATGGTACATAGAGAATACCAGGAGGTAAAGGCGGTGGATCATGTGAATTTCAATGTGCGGCAGGGGGAGATTCGTGCATTGATCGGTCCCAATGGTGCCGGAAAATCCACAGTACTGAAAATGTTATCGGGCGTGCTTTATCCCACGGATGGAATGATTTCTGTTATGGATAAAACACCCTGGAAAGACCGGAAACAGCTGGTGAAACATATCGGTGTGGTGTTTGGGCAGAAAACGCAGCTTTGGTGGGATTTGCCTGCCATTGATGCCTTTCATCTGAATAAAATACTCTATCGCATCCCAGATGTAGTTTATGAAAATAATCTGCAATATTTTGTAGAGCATTTAAATCTTCAGGATGTGATTAGCAAGCCGGTGCGACAGTTATCTTTAGGGGAGCGGATGAAATGTGAATTTGTCTGCGCTTTGCTGCATGAGCCACCTTTGGTTATTCTGGACGAACCCACCATCGGTCTGGACGTATTTTCCAAACAGGAAATTCGTAAATTCATTCTGCAGATTAATCGGGATAAGGGAACTACATTTATCATTACTACAC
>CAMWKN010000282.1 GCA_947174825.1 uncultured Clostridium sp. | reverse complement strand
ATACTGCTGCCGCCACCTGAACAAAACGCATTTTTTTCCTCTTCTGTTTCACACCAGAATTCGAAACTTCCCCCTGCAATTCCTGCAAGATCCGCTCATCCGCTTCCTTTGACAATGATACCTTATCATAAATTTCTCTATACTCCTCTAATTTCATAGGACTCCTCTCCTTCCAACAACTCTATTTTTAGTAGTTCCCTTCCTTTTTTTAACCGCATCTTAATTGCCGATTCTTTGCAGTCCAGTATCTCGGCAATTTCTTTGCAGGTATAACCCTCATAATAATGAAGATACAGGGAAATTTTATATTTATCCGGAAGTGCCAGAACCTCCTGCCACAAATCTTTTCTCGTTTCTCCCAGGTCTGCAATAGCCTGATCTGATATCTCTTTCATCGCCGTCCTCTTTCTATGCCAGAAGGACATAACATGGTTTTTGGATAAATTCACAATAATTCGAATCATCCATCGTTTCTCATGTTCTTCCGTGAGAAAATCTGGCGCCTTGTACAGACGCTTCATAAAAGCTTCCTGCACCAGATCCTCTGCGTCCTCTGCATTTTTGGTATAAGAATAGGCAATACGAAACAGCAATTGTTTATAACGGTGATAGGTGTTTTCAAATTCCTGAGTACTCAATTTTGGGTTCATCACGGTTTCCTCCTTTCACCCTATATACAATCCTGCCCTCTATGTGGTCAATTAATGTGTAAAAAAATCAGGCAAGACGCTGGCATCTTACCTGATATCATACTTTATATTCCTTTTTCTATCCATCAACAACATCTGTCTCTCATCACATTCCTATATTTCAATGCAATAAAGCCGATAAGTTGATCTCTGCATATCCCTATTTATCTCTCCAGGTAATGCGTCCCTTGGTCAGGTCATACGGAGACATTTCCATGGTCACCTTATCTCCCGGTAAAATACGGATAAAATTTTTGCGAAGCTTACCACTAATATGAGCCAGAACCTGATGTCCATTCTCCAGCTCTACCTTAAAATTAGCGTTAGGCAACTTCTCTACTACAATTCCTTCAATTTCAATTACATCTTCTTTCGACATACTATTCTCCTTCTAACACACAATATATCATCCTATTTGCTGAAATACCAAAATACTTCCTGCCTTGCTGCTACAGTAACAGACAGGGCAGACACTAACAGTTAGACTTTATCAAACTGCGGCATAGCCAATACACTTTAAGGATTTTAACAGACTTATCCGCAAAATGCAAGCATCTGAGACAACTTTCTGGATAAGATTATACCATATCCGGATGATAGGACAATAATTCCGGTTCTCCATCCGTAATCAATATGGTATTTTCATAATGTGCAGAATTCAATCCATCCTGCGCCACCACAGTCCAGTCATCTTCCAGCACCCATACCTCATAATCCCCGGCATTTACCATCGGTTCGATTGCCAGCGTCATGCCTTCCCGCAATTTCATACCACGACCAATCGGCTTAAAGTTTGGAATCTGAGGTTCCTCGTGAAGATTCTTGCCAACACCATGCCCCACCAGGTCACGAACCACAGAATAGCCATTGCTTTCTACAAAATCCTGGATCGCCTTGGATATTTCATATAAATGGTTTCCTGCTTTCGCAAACTTGATTCCTTCAAAGAAACTTTGCTTTGTAATTTCAATCAACCGTTTATTATCCTCAGATATTTCTCCAACCGCATGGGTTCTGGCTGCATCGGAATGATATCCCTGATAGATCACTCCTGCATCCAGACTGACAATATCACCCTCCTGCAGAATCCTCTTTTTGTTTGGTATTCCATGCACCACCTCTTCATTAACGGAAACACAGATCGATGCCGGATATCCATTATAATTCAGGAAAGACGGAATACAGCCATAACTACGGATAATCTCTTCTCCTTTTCGATTGATATCCATGGTGCTGATACCCGGACGAATGATCTTTGCCATCTCGTCATGAACTTCTGCCAGGATCTTTCCTGCCTCTCTCATTAACTCTATCTCATGTTGTGATTTAATTGTTACTGACATAGTATGTCTGCCTTCTTTCTTATCTTAATAATACATGGTTATGGCAGATGCCTCTGTAAATATGACATCTGCCATGCATTTATAATTTGCTAAATTGGATCTCGTCTGCTATTTAGCCCATGATTTCATCCACTGCCTTTGCAACTCCCTCAATACCCAGAGTTCCATCAATCTCATGGAGAATGCCCTGCTTCTTGTAATATTCAATCAGCGGAGCAGTCTGCTCATGGTAAACATCCAGTCTCTTCTTTACGGTCTCTGGCTTATCATCGTCACGCAGCTCTAACTCGCCACCACAATTATCACAAATTCCCTCTACTTTTGGTGGGATATTTACTGCATGGAAGGTTGCACCACATTTGGCGCAGACACGACGTCCACCCATACGCTCGATAATTGCTTCGTCTGTCATTTCAATATCCAGTGCATAATCAATGGCTGTTCCCTGTTTTTTCAATGCTTCTGTCAATGCCTCTGCCTGTGGAATGGTTCTTGGGAAACCATCCAGAATATATCCCTTAGCACAGTCGTCTTTCTGCAAACGATCTACTACCAGATCACATACCAACTCGTCTGGCACCAGATCTCCAGCATCCATATAGCTCTTAGCTTTTTTACCTAATTCAGTACCATCCTTGATATTCTGACGGAAAATGTCTCCTGTGGAAATTGTCGGAATACCGTACTTCTTTACAATCCCCTTTGCATGTGTTCCCTTACCTGCACCCGGTGCACCCAACATAACAATCTTCATAATACCTTAACCTCCATTTTTCTGCGCATTGTGCGCCATAATCTGCTGCCTGTCCCAGCAGCTCATTACCTCAATCACTATGATATCTCACACAGATATAGTTATCATAACGCAAAAAGGGAGCAGTTTCAACTCCCTTTTTCCAGTTATTTCTTTTCCTGCTGTTTCAATTCTTTAAATTCATCAATCACCCAGGAACCATCATAAATTGGCATAAGTTGTCCCTCTGATGTGGCAAAGATCACTTCTCCCTGATCGGTATCAATAATCACATAACTATTTCTCAAATAGGTGTTGACCAGTTCCATATAATCCTGATAAGCCTTTTGATCAAAATCAAGCCTGCCCGGATTCAAATCAAAATGAAAATCCTTTTCCAACTCAACTTCCTCTGTTCCATCCTCTTTCAGAGAAAATACCCGAAACTGAAATGCCCCCACACCCTGATACATTGCTGGCTGCCACTGAATCAGATACTTCCCTAAATTATTCTCATAAAGGTAGATTCCATTCCAACCAAAATGTACCGTATCTGCCGTATAAGAAGCTAGCTTTTTCCCTGTTTTTCCAGAAGTGACTGTAACCGTTTCCTCCTCGCCCGTAGCCAGGCTTTCATCATACAATGCCGCCATATTTAGCGTAATGGTATCTTCGACTCCATCATGAGTCACATCTTCGTGATAAACATATTCTTTCGGTCGTGACTTATTGTTTAAAGTCCTTTCTAATTCAGCACCATATATATATTCATCTGGAACCTCTTTTCCCTCTAGCGCCAAAAAGAACCACTCCAAGCACTCCACCAACTGAAAATTAGCTGCCTCCATGGAATTGATTACATTGCCGCTTTCAGCCCAGGATTTCTTGGAATATTTCTTGATATCCTGCTCAGAATACTGCTTATACCGTTGATGAACTACCTGTGCACAATCGGCACGATTCATCAATTCATGGATATAATTGTAATAACGATAATACATTGACAAGCCCATAAGATAATTATCAAATGGGGTCCAACCCCATCCTACCGTGGTTTTCTCTCCCTCGAGAATAAAGGAAAGCAACTCCTCCGTATCCATATCTTCTAATAATTCCGGCGGAAATTGCTGTGGCGCCATCTGTGTCTCATCCGATGGAACCCATACAAATTCATATTCTTTAGGATAACACCACTGTCCCTTTTCATCCTTCCACTGAGCCAGATCATCCAGGCGATACTTCTTGTAACGTTTGATAAAGTATGTCTCATAACTGGAACTGGAGTCAACATAATCCT
>CAMWKN010000281.1 GCA_947174825.1 uncultured Clostridium sp. | reverse complement strand
GGTGAAAGCAAAGCCGAAAAAGACGATGGCAGCTGCAAAAACAAATATGCCAGGAACGACGAATGCACCGGGAACATCCAAGCAGCCAGGAACGACGAATGCACCGGGAGTGTCCAGTCAGCCAGAAACGACAGTTACACCAGGGACATCTGAGCTGCCAGGACAGAATCCAGGATCAGGGATTGCGTTAAAGGCTTCTCAGGGAAGTGGTACATATGACTCTGCATTTCAGTTAAGCTTAAACAGTGATCCAGGAACAACCATTTATTATACATTAGATGGAAGTAATCCTGTGACAAGTGCGACCAGACAGACCTATTCCGGTGGAATTTCCATTACAGACCGGAAAAATGATCCGAATGTTCTGTCTGCTGTTCCAGCGAAGAAAATTCAGACAATGCATAGTAATCATGATTTAATTACGCCTTCTGCAAGTGCAGTAGATAAATGTACGGTACTTCGTGCTGTAGCGGTGGGAGAGGATGGCAGCCGGAGCGACATTATGACCAATACCTATTTTGTTGGTAATATGTCGCAGCATATTTCCGGTATTCCGGAGAGCGTGCAGGCAGCCGGAGAGAATTTAGCTGTTATTTCGATTACAATGGATCAGGATGACCTGTTCAATGAAACAAATGGTATCTATATGATAGGTAATGATCAGGATGCACCTAATTTCAAAAAGAAAGGTAAGGAGTGGGAGCGGAGCTGTCATATTGACTATTTTGAAAGTAATGGAACAGAAACATCATTGGAGCTGGCGCAAGATTGTGGCATTCGGATTCAGGGAAATTATTCCCGGGAAAATGTCCAAAAAAGTTTTCGTTTGTTTGCCAGAGAAGAGTATGGTATCAAAAACTTTAAGTATCCGTTCTTTTCTGGTTTAACCAATGCAGAAGGGGAGATAATGGAGAAGTTTAAAACCCTTGTTCTGCGTAACGGTGGAAATGATTCCTTTAACTATAAATACAAAGATAATATCATGCAGAGCTTTTTGCACGAACAGGATTGTGAGACATTGCATGGAAGACCGTGTGTAGTATATTTGG
Source organism: uncultured Clostridium sp. (assembly GCA_947174825.1). The sequence continues at coordinate 3,018 of CAMWKN010000281.1, read as the reverse complement.
ATGGAGAATATTGGGGTCACTATGTACTTCAGGATGATATATCTGACAATTTTTTGCAGGAAAAGCATGGCGTTGACAAGGAGAATGTTGTAGTCTATAAGGGATCTGACGATCCACAATATATATCATATGGCTATAAGCTGGATGAGGGAGAACTGCCGGCAGGGGAGACCGATGAAAGTTATTATCTGCAGGAGACGTTGCAGTTTTTGAACAGCCATGATCTAAGTGAGGATACTGCCTATCAAGAATTTATGGAAAAGTATATGTCAGAGGAGTCGGCAGTGGATTATTTTGCGATCATGCTTTATCTGAATAACCGTTATGATTGGCCGGGAAAGAATTGGTCTATATGGCGTACTCTTGATGATGACAGAAATAAATGTGTTTATGAGGATGGACGTTGGAGATTTTGTATCTATGACATGGATTTGACAACGAATACACCATGGAATGGTTGGGGAAATCTGGAGGGCGTCTCAGCGGATCAGGTTTTTAATCTGGCAAAGGATGTAGGGGGAAATATTCCTAAGAAATTATATGCAAATATGATGAGAAATGCATCTTTCCGTGAAAAGTTGGCAGATAAGGTTAAAAAGCTGTCAACCGAAATATTTACAGAGACAGAGGTAGATGCCAGGGGAAAGAAATATCTTGATACATATCGCCCTCTGCATGAGCAATTTAGAAAGCGTTTTCTGGCATCGGATAGTGATAGCCTGGCATTTTCTAATCAAAATGATAATATTGCGTGGTTGAAACAGAGAGTATCCTATGTGAATACCTTAGTGGAAAACATAAAAAATTTCAGTGACGATGGCAGTTATAATAGTCCTTCTTTTGGAGATACGGATACCATTTTGCCATCACAGGATAATACACTAATCTGGCAGGGAAAATGGAGCAGGACAGATTCCAGCAGTAACGAAACGACGGCTAAGACAGACGGCTTTTCTCTGATTTCTTCGGATGGTAATTTTATGCAATGGAGCATAGATCAATCTATATGGGAAGCATATCAAAAGCCAATGCTGCAGTTAATAGTTGCCGATGGAGCCAGTGAGAATGCCCGTTGTCATGTATGGGGTGAAACAAAAAGAGATATGAATCAATACTTTTATCTGAAGGAAGGCGATCAGGTATATCCATGGACGACACAGGCAATTGATATCAGTGGTATTTCTTCTAATGTATTTTGTGTAAACGCGAATGATGCACAGTTAATAGAGATTCGGGTATTTGAGGGAAACATAACGGAGAAATAGCATATAAAGAAAAATGAGAGGCTTTAGAAAAAATGATGCAGCAATATAATATGGTTTTCAGACGGAACGAACAGAAGTATCTTTTAACGGAGGAGCAGTATCATACCCTGTGGGAGCTGATTTCGCCTTGTCTGAAAGAGGATGAATATGCTCATAGCACGATTTGTAATCTTTATTATGATACCACAGATTATGAGTTGATTCGAGCATCCATAGAAAAGCCAGTTTACAAGGAAAAACTTCGGCTGCGCAGCTATGGGGTACCGGCAGAGGACACCACCGTATTTGTTGAAATCAAGAAAAAATACGATGGTATCGTGTATAAACGAAGGGTTGGTCTGCCGTTAATGGAAGCGATGCAGGGGCTGGAACAGGGGTATATTGAGCCGGTGCCTGGGCAGGAGCAAATATCGTCAGAGATTAATTATTTTTTGCAGCGCTACGCAGGTTCGTTGCAGCCAACGGTATTTCTTGCCTATGATAGAGATGCTTTTCAGGGAATTGATGATGAGGAGCTTCGTGTTACTTTTGATTTTAATATTCGGAGTCGGCAGGAACATCTTTCCTTTTTGGATGGTATGGATGGGGAGAATTATTTTCAGAGTGGAGAGGTTATGCTGGAGATTAAGACAATCGGAGCTTATCCATTCTGGCTGATTCATGCCTTGGAGGAGTGTCAGATTTATCCGATTTCTTTTTCCAAATATGGAAATATATATCGACGTTTTTTATTGCCAGGCTTTCTTGAAAATCAAGGAATATCGGTGGAAATGTCATGAGGAAAAGGAAGAATTAAATTGGTCGGCTTGTTTTTTGGAATATTGCGTTATCACTAGAAAAAGGAGAACATATTTATGTTTGATAGTATTTTAACAGATGCGGCAAATACATTATCTTACCGTGATGCTATTTTGTGTACGGGGACTTCGTTGCTTTGTGGTTTTTTTATTGCTTTTTGTTATTATTTAGGTTCCCTCAAAAATCGAGGAAGCAAGAACTTTTGTATTTCGTTGATTATATTGCCGTCATTAGTGCAGACCGTTATCATGTTGGTAAATGGTAATCTGGGTGCGGGAGTTGCAATTGTAGGAGCGTTTAGTCTGATTCGTTTTCGTTCCATTCCAGGTAATAGTCGGGATATCAGTACGATCTTTTTGGCGATGACAGTAGGCTTGGCTACAGGAATGGGTTATCTGACCTATGGCGTGTTTATTACAGCAATTATTGGAGTGATTTTATTGGGAATGCGTTTTCTGCCTCTGTTTGGCAGAAAGGAAAAAATGCAGATGCTCCGTATCACGATTTATGAAAATCTGGACTATACTGGAATTTTTGATGATGTATTTGAAAAATATCTGTCTTATGTGGAACAGGAGTCGGTAAAGACGGTAAATATGGGAAGTATGTATCAGATTAGTTATCATATTATCCAAAAAGACAGAAAACTGGAGAAAGAATTTATTGACGCAGTTAGAACCAGAAATGGAAATCTGACGGTAGTATGTGGTCAGATTCCAGCACTTTCTGAGGAATTGTAAATTGGATATGACAAAGTTGTTAACAGGCACGGAGAAGGATTGTATGGCAGTGCAGAAATGGAGGTTGTGATGAGGAAAGGCAAGGTTGTTTTATTAGGACTATCATGTTGGCTTATCATGTTGTGCTTTGGGGGATATGATGCGGTAAAGGCAGAAGCGAAAGAGACAATTGCGGCGCTGGATTATACTTACTCCAATTTGCATGATACAGATAC
>CAMWKN010000280.1 GCA_947174825.1 uncultured Clostridium sp. | reverse complement strand
TTGCTGATCTATTTGACTGCCTATTTATTACATTGCATCATCAAGAAAAAACGCCCCGTACAGACAAATAGGTATGATTATAATGATTAGCCGAAAGGAGGATACAATATGGCTCATCAATTAGATATTCCAAAGTTATTACAAGATCTTACTTTAGAAGAAAAGGCAGGACTTTGTTCTGGACTGGATTTCTGGCACACGAAGGCAGTGGATCGTCTGGGCATCCCCTCTGTTATGGTATCAGACGGTCCACACGGACTGCGCAAACAGGATATGCACCCGGATCACCTGGGGATGGGAGAAAGCGTGGAGGCAATCTGTTTCCCCACCGCCTCTGCTATGGCATGTTCCTTTGACCGTGATCTGCTGTATTCTGTGGGAGATGCCCTGGGAGAAGAATGTGTGGCAGAAGATCTTGCTGTTTTACTGGGACCAGGTATTAATATGAAACGTTCCCCCATTTGCGGCAGGAATTTTGAATATTATTCGGAAGATCCTTTGCTTGCCGGGGAACTGGCAGCCTCTTTTGTTAATGGTGTACAAAGCCATGGAGTAGGTACCAGCCTAAAACATTTTGCTGTCAATAATCAAGAAAACCGCCGTATGAGCGTCAGTGCCGAGGTAGATGAACGTACCCTGCGGGAAATCTATCTAAGCGCTTTCGAAACCGTGATAAAAAAGGCGCAGCCTTGGACGGTTATGTGCAGCTATAACCGGATTAATGGAGTCTATTCCAGCGATAATCCATGGTTATTACAGGATGTATTACGAGATGAGTGGGGATTCCAGGGACTGGTTATGACAGACTGGGGCGCTATGAATGACCGGGTCACTGCACTAAAAGCGGGACTGGATCTGGAAATGCCTTCCAGCCATGGGGAGACCGACAAGCAAATTGTGGCTGCGGTACAGGATGGCTCCCTGTCTGAGGAAGTCTTAGACCGTGCCGTCACACGGGTTTTAAGCCTGGTAAATCAATATCTGATCCATAAGCAGGACACTACCTATGATAAAGAAACCCATCACAATCTGGCAAGAAAAACCGCAGAACAATCCGCAGTCCTTCTCAAAAATAACGGCATCCTTCCGCTACAGAACGGACAAAAAGTCGCTATCATCGGTGAATTCGCCCAGACAGCCAGGATACAGGGTGGCGGTTCCAGCCACATCAATTGTTACCGTGTGGAAAGTGCTCTGGATGCCATTGCCCAAAATGCCATTACAGGAACCACTTATGCCCAGGGATTCCGGACAGATGTAGATGAAACCGATCCAAAGCTCCTGCAGGAAGCCATCCAAGCCGCCCGTGACGCAGAAGTTGCCGTGATCTTTGCCGGATTGCCGGATGCGTTTGAAAGTGAGGGCTTTGATCGGAAACATTTGAATATGCCAAGCTGTCAGAATGAACTCATCCAGAAGGTCTGTGAAGTACAGCCAAATACAGTAGTTGTATTGCATAGTGGTTCTCCGGTAGTGATGCCATGGCTAAATCAGGTCAACGCTGTACTGAACATGTATCTATCCGGCCAGGCAAGCGGTGGCGCTGCGGTAAACCTGCTCTACGGCAAAAGCAATCCAAGCGGAAAATTGGCAGAAACTTTCCCATTACGTCTGGAAGATAACCCATCCTACCTGAATTTCCCAGGCACCCGTTATCAGGTAAACTACCAAGAGGGAATTTTCATTGGATACCGCTATTACGATAAGAAGAATATGGATGTATTGTTCCCATTTGGATATGGACTGAGCTATACCAGCTTTACCTACGATAACTTACAACTTAGTAAACAGGAAGCCACCGATGCTGACACCATTACCGTATCTGTAGATGTGCGCAATGTCGGACAGAGAGCCGGAGCCGAAATCGTACAACTTTATGTTCATAATCCAGATGGGGAAGAGATTCGTCCAGAAAAAGAATTGCGGAATTTTGTAAAGGTCTTTCTGGAACCGGGCGAAAGCAAAACAGTCACTATGGAATTAAATGGTCGGGCATTTTCCTATTATCATACCGAAATTCATGATTGGTATGCGGAAGATGGAGAATACGAGATTCTGATTGGCGCCAGCTCACGGGATATCCGCCTAAAACAAAGCATACGGATTACTAGTACGAAGCAAATTCCATTTGTGGCTGGTGATACAACTACCTGGGCAGATGTGAAATTATTTGCAAAGGATCCATCTGTGCTGGATCATATCCAAGAAGTCAGCGGCTTTACGAATGAGAACAGGATCAATGACGATTCACTGGGTGCTGGTGCCGATGAAATGATGGCAAATATGTTTGCTGATACTCCTCTGCATTCCATTTTGTCCTTTAGCGGGAAAGAGTTAAAATATGAGGATATTCAAGATGCAATTCGGAAGATTAATGAACAGAAGTAAATAGATGATTTAGGAATTCAAGGAAAGGATAATTGGAATAACAGAATCCAAGTATTAGAAAAAATGCCGATACCACCAGTTCAAAACACGGTGTGCTATCGGCATTACATCTGTAAATATGATTCTTTGATTATAGGGGTCTCTCGATAAGCGATTCTAAAAATTGCTTCCGTTCCAGCCCCAGTTGGACGTGCCAAAATAGGCGACATAAATATTCTGCCCGGGGATACCTAGTTCTTCCTGATAGATCTTGCAGATTTCTGCTGTCATGCGATCGCTGGCACCTGCATCCACCTGTCCCAAGACACGGACAGATACGAAAGCCCCTTGCTCCAGTTTCTGACCACCCATGTAAAGTTCATACTGGTCTTCAAATCCCACCATCAAAAAGTTTTCTGATTTCCCCATAATACCAATTGCCTGTCCTAATCGACTCTTGATACTCTCCTGCTTATCTGGTGTTAATGTTTTGGTTACTTTGGAATCAATAAATGGCATATTCTCACCCTCCTGTATTTTATAATTATTTCTGGAATTTTACCATATTTAATGTTAAATTGCAAAATGAATATCAAATTGGACTTTCGATATCTGGTAATACTTCGCTATGCGGATGCATACACTGTACAAACAAGTTTAGCGAGGTTATCCTGTTGAGAAAGGATATAGAAGAAAGAGCGACTGAAATTGGAAGATATATTGTAGAAAATGGTGCTACGGTCCGCCAGACCGCTACTGTTTTCCGGGTAAGCAAAAGTACCGTACATAAGGACGTCACGGAACGACTTCCTACTGTAAACCATACACTGGCAGATGAAGTTCGAAATGTACTCAATGTCAACAAAGCAGAACGCCATATCCGTGGTGGTCTGGCAACCAAAGAAAAATATCTGCATCAACATGCCGATGCCTGGACATAATTGTGACAGTTCCAGTATTTCCTCATACAAAACAAGAATCACTCCGGTGGATAACAATGAATTTCTTGTCGCCGGAGTGATTTATTTCCTACTTTACCCAAATAACGATGGAATATCCGCCACATTAAGCTGAAAAATACCACCTTTGTTTGACAGTAGACAACTTAATATTTATTAGCACTGATTTTCATAACAAATTTCAATTAACTTCAAACCCTGTGCCGGTGCCGTAGGTCCCGCCTGCCCCCGATCACGGGATGTTATAATATCCGAAATTTGGGACACCTCTACACGCCCTTTTCCAACTTCCAACAAAGTTCCTGCAATAATCCGAACCATATTATAGAGAAATCCGTTTCCCTGCACACGAATCCGGATCTGTTCTCCATCTGAAACCACATCTAAGGAATAGATGGTACGGACGGTGGTCTGTACCTGTGCCCCGGCAGAACAAAACGCTGCAAAATCATGTTCTCCCACAAATGCCTGTGCTGCCTGCTGCATTTTTGGGACATCCAAAAAACCATAATAAAAATATGCCGTATTCCGGTATTCTGGTAACGGAAATTTTCGATTCAATATGGCATACTCATAAGTCTTACGACAATTTTGATGCCGTGGATGAAAATCTACTGACACCTCCGCAGAATTCTGTATTACAATATCCGCTGGCAGCCTCTGATTCAATGCATAGGCAAATTTATCACCCGGTATCCGGGATTCCGTATCAAATACTGCCACATTCCCCAGAGCATGCACTC
>CAMWKN010000279.1 GCA_947174825.1 uncultured Clostridium sp. | reverse complement strand
GCTATCTACTTTTGACCCTTGCATCATCATATAAATAACAGGGAGGTAGGAAACACTATGCAAGAGAAATCACAGAAAAAATCCCTAGCAGACTTAGGCACAGACGTGTCTCCGGTTTATATTTATGAACGTGGATTACACGAAACCATCCATACAGCCCCTGACGAAACAGATCTGTTCAAAGGACTAAGCATGGACTTTGAATCTATCTTTTATGTGGATCTGGATAAAAATACCATCTATACCTACCGCAGCAATACCAGACTGGACTACCTATTTGGTCAAAATAACCAGATGTGCGACTTTTCCGGTTTCCGGGAAGATTATGCCATGTCATGGGTTTATCCGGAAGATCGTGCCATGTTTTCCGAAGCACTAAGCACAGAGTATATCCGCTCCAAGCTGGCTGACTATAAAATGTTCTATGTTAATTTCCGGGTTGCCGCTGGCGGCAAATTGGAATATTTCCAGCTCCGAGTGGTAAACATCAGCGAAGGTGACCGCATCTCCCGCATCGTTTTAGGTACACGCAGCATTGACAATGAGGTTCGCTACGAACAGAAACAAAAAGAAATTCTGGCAAAGGCATTAGTGCAGGCAAAAAGCGCCGTCGCAGCAAAGAATGTATTCCTATCGAATATATCCCATGACATCCGCACCCCTATGAATGCCATCATCGGATTTACCGCACTGGCAAGAAAACATGCTGACAATCCCACCAAGCTGTTAAATGATCTGGATATGATTACAGATTCCAGTGAACAATTACTGCGCCTGCTCAATGATGTGTTGGAAATTGCATGGAGCGAGTCTGGAAAACTGCAAACGAAAGAAGATCCCTGTGATCTTGCCGAAATCATTCAGGGTGTCCAAAACACCCTGGAGTGCAGGGCTACTGCCAAAAAAATACGCTTTGATCTGGACTTGTCCAGATTACAGTATACAAAAGTTCTCAGTGACAGTGATAAACTAAACCAGCTATTTATGCATCTTTGCGACAATGCCATCAAATATACTCCAATAGATGGACAAATCCGGGTAAGCGCAGAATTGACAGAAACCAGCCATACTGGCTACGGAAGTTATTGCTTTATAATAGAAGACAATGGGATCGGCATTAGCCGAAAATTTCTTCCTCATATCTTTGAACCATTTGAACGGCAAGAAAACACCACGATCAGTGGCGTCCATGGTATGGGTCTGGGACTGACCATTGTCAAGAATATCGTAGAAATGCTACAGGGAGAAATTGAAGTCCAAAGCGAACCAGGTGTTGGCACCCGTTTTACTATCACGCTCAACATACCTATTGATGAATTACCATCTTCCCAAAACATAGAAGATATTCCTGTGTCACCCATTGGCGACCAAAAGATCCTCATCGTTGAGGATAACGAAATCAATCTGCAAATTGAAACAGAGCTATTGACGGATCTGGGCTTTGCACTGGATACTGCCCCAGACGGCTGCGTCGCAGTTGATATGGTCAAGCATTCAGAGCCTGGCAACTATGCCTTGATTCTAATGGATATTCAAATGCCAGTTATGAACGGTTACGAAGCCACTGCTGCCATCCGTAAGCTGGAACATCCAACCTTAGCAAACATTCCGATAATCGCCCTGTCAGCCAATACCTTCCCAGAAGATATTCAAAAGAGCAGAGAATCCGGTATGAATGCCCATCTGGCAAAACCAATCGACATTCCCAAGCTGTTAGAACTAATCCGTCAGATTATGTCGGAGGATATCCCGTCAACCGAAACCAGATTCTTCCTCTCCTGACACTTTTAAAAAAGAACAAAGAGTTTCGCTTGCGAAACTCTCGCGCCGCAAATGCGTCTAGAGTAAAAAAGCAACCAATCACAGAATGTTGGTTGCTTTTTGATTCATTTTCGTGCTAAGCCATTGCCAATGTGCAGACATGCAGAATCGCCATAGTGATTCTGGAGCACACCCCCACAATGTATCTCAAATCCTCCTGCATGGAATGGTTCTCTTTGTGAATATACTTCTCATGCTCTTCTTTCAGAAAATTGCAGATATCTGCCGTATTGTGGAATCCACTAAGATCATCAATTTTCAACTCTGTCCGCCATTCCTGCAAATTATTTAAGCGAATATTCTGAATATAGGAGCGAAGTGCATACTTTAACTCTCCCTCATAAATGCAATGCTGCTTCATACCGCCCTGATATTCTTTATTGTGTGGAAATGTGAAATAGTCCGCAATATAATGCACAATCTCCCCCAGTCTTGTAAAATAAACCGTAGACAATTCCCCAATTTCCCGATACCCCTGTGTCAGTTTCTCAATCCCATGCTCCACCAGATCAAAAGTCCCCGTAATCTCATGCCGCTTTGTAATAAAGGATGGCTTACAGTCCGGCAGGACACTGCCAACATAAAATGCTTTTTTGTGCTTTTCAAAACTCTGCATTCCTGAAATGGCTACAATGTGTCTCGCTAAAGAAATGTGTGACTTTTTACGCATGAACGCCTCCCGTCTATGCTGATCGACTAGTCCAACTTTCCTCTCTAGTATAATCCATCTGATTTCAAATGACAATGGAAAAATTTGAAGTTTTTTGTTATACTTGTGTACATATTAGGAAGGAGATGAACCGTACTTCTGTACCGTTCTATTATTATATATGGAAAGAGAAAAATTAAATTCAAGAATCGGATTCATTCTACTCTCCGCTGGCTGCGCCATTGGCATTGGTAATGTATGGCGCTTTCCCTATGTTGCCGGAATATATGGCGGAGGTATCTTTGTACTTTTCTACCTGTTTTTCCTAGTTATTATGGGGATCCCCGTTATGACCATGGAATTTGCAGTGGGACGTTCCAGCAGAAAAAGTATTATCCGAAGTTTCCATGAAATAGAAAAACCAGGACAAAAATGGCACTTGCAGGGATATCTGGGCATGGCAGGAAACTACTGCCTGATGATGTTTTATACCACGGTAGCCGGCTGGATGCTCTATTATTTCTACCAGATGCTCATGGGTAATTTTCAGGAAAAAGATACGTCAGAAGTTGCGGATATGTTTCAAAACATGCTGTCCAGTCCAGCCACCCTGTTAATTACCATGTTGATCGTGGTCTTTGCAGGTATGTTTGTCTGTTCTATGGGGCTGCAAAAAGGGGTGGAACGCATTACCAAGATTATGATGACACTGCTGCTGTGTATCATTCTCATTCTGGCAATCCACAGCATTACTCTGAAGGGCGGCATGGAAGGTCTGAAATTTTTTCTGCTGCCGGATCTCAAGCGAATGCAGAAGGTAGGTATCTGGGAGACGATTACCACCGCCATGAATCAGGCATTCTTTACGCTAAGCCTGGGCATTGGTGCCATGGCGATCTTTGGCAGTTACATTGATAAACAGCACAGCCTTCTGAGCGAATCTGTCAATATTGCTATTCTAGACACCTTTGTAGCTCTGGTTTCCGGCTTGATTATCTTTCCTACCTGCTTTGCCTTTGATATCAGTCCGGATCAAGGACCAGGTCTGATTTTTATTACATTGCCAAATATTTTTAATGGCATGTCCGGTGGGCGAATCTGGGGAACTTTATTCTTTATTTTTATGACATTCGCAGCATTTTCTACCATTCTGGCTGTCTTTGAAAATATTATTTCCTGTGGCATGGATCTGTTTCACTGGAGCCGGAAAAAATCCTGTCTGGTCAACCTGTTTGCCATTAGTATACTATCTCTGCCTTGTGTCTTTGGCTACAATCTGTGGTCTGCTATTCAGCCTCTGGGCAGCGATACTACTATCCTGGATCTGGAAGATTTTCTGGTTAGCAATCTAATCCTGCCAGTAGGTTCCCTGTGCTATCTGTTATTCTGTGTCACACGCTGGGGCTGGGGATTTGACAATTATCTACAGGAAGCCAATACTGGCAAAGGCATAAAAATACCGCGATGGATTCGGGCTTATGTTACCTATATCCTGCCGGTGTTATTGCTTCTGTTGACGGTAAAGGGACTGATCCGATAAACCAAATTCTATCACATCCTTGATCTCTGATTTTTTCGAGTTACATACTATATCCAGGGA
>CAMWKN010000278.1 GCA_947174825.1 uncultured Clostridium sp. | reverse complement strand
ATTTCATGGTAAATCAAGATAATAGATAGAATTGGAGCGGAAAGAACATTCAGTATAGATAAACACTGCTACGGAATGGGATATATAAACAAAAAAGCTGGAAGAAACGCAGTTAATTTCTATCGTATTATCAGTATTTGTCTTGAATCTGTTTCAGATGTAGAGACGGATACTTTTTACTCTTTTGTACCTGTTCTTAAAATGGAGTAGATAAAAACAGCTAGAATTGTAAATATCTGCTTAATTAGCAGCCTCTAATTAAGAGATTGTTGGAATATAAAAGTGTTTTTTACATATGCTGGAAAGCCATAGATATTTACTTTACACATGCAAAAAACAAGTAGTAGTGCTTTCGTTCTGATTTTGATGTATACGAAAATACCATCACATGGTACACCTCATCCCCATTATACCATCTCACGCACTGTTCAATCACCATCAAAAATAGTATCCTCAAATCAGCTAAGATATCTTAAAAACAACAAAATTAACATTGAGGAGAGGATACATCATGAACAAAGAAGACAAAATAATTCCATTAACAAACAAAGCAGATGTAAAAAGCCAAAGAAAAACTATCCCAGAAGACATTCCCCTTTGGCAAAAGTACACCCTTTCTGTTGAAGAAGCAGCAAGATATTTCCGCATAGGCAGGGCAAAACTTCGCAAGTTAATTGACGAGAACACAAATGCTCCTTATATTTTGTGGAACGGAAACAGACCACAGATAAAGAGAAAGCTGTTTGAGGAATACATTGACAAGCTCAATGTGATTTAGTCCGTAGCCGTAATTCTTAGCATTGGCAGTAGCAAATCTAAGAAAACGACAAAAAGGCAGATTTCTTATAGCAAACAGAGCTTTGATGCGGTATAATAAAACTATCGTATTGAAGCTCTTTCTTGAAAGGAGCGAAGCAATATGGCAGAAAAAAGAAGAGATAAAAAAGGACGTATTTTACGGAAAGGGGAGAGCCAGAGGACAGACGGACGTTATATGTACCGTTACATGGATTGCAGTGGTGAATATCAGACGGTGTACAGTTGGCGGCTGGTGGAAACAGATCCGCACCCAAAGGGAAAAAGGCGGGAGGATGCCTTACGCACCAAGGAAGAGCAGATTGAGGAAAACAACAGAGATTTGATTTCCAACATTTCCAGTAGCATGACCTTGAATGAACTGTTTGACCACTATGTCAAGATGCAGACCAAGCGGAAAAAGATCAAGAAAAGAACCAGTGAGAATTATACTGGTATCTGGAATAAGAACCTTTATGATTTACCGATGGCAAATATGCCAATCGGAAAGATTCGCAAGACACATATTCTGGATACTTACCAGCAGATGCAGGCAAATGGAGTAGGCAATGGCAGTATCATTCTGCTTCACAAGGTGCTAAATGCTATGTTCAACTATGCAGAATCCGAGGATATGGTAAGAAAGAATTATGCAAAGGGCTGTACAAAGGAACTGGGAATCTACAACAATAAGAGAGAGGCACTGACGATAGAACAGCAGGAAGATTTCTTGGAACTTGTAGAACACAGTCAGGAATTAAGCTGGTACTATAACCTGTTTGTCTTTTTCTTTGAAACGGGCTGCCGCTGCGGAGAAAGCATTGGCTTGACATGGTCAGACGTGGATTTTCATAAGCGATTCATCAAAATTGACCATCAGCTTATCTATGAGTTGGATGAAAATAATGAACGGCGTTTTCAGGTGACAGATCCAAAGACTATCAAAAGTATCCGAAAGGTTCCGTTAAGCATGAGAGCATTGCAGGCATTGAAAATGCAGAGAAAACAGATGCAAAATGCAGGTCTATTGGAGAATCATACAATAGACAATCATAGCGGCTTTGTATTCTTGAGGGAAGATGGACAACTGCTAAATGCCGGGAGACTGGACTTATTGATTCACCATATTGTGTATGAATGCAATGCCAGAAAGATTGCGAATGCCATCAAGACAGATACCGAACCGGAACTGTTGCCGAACATTTCCACCCACATACTCCGGCATACTGCCTGTACCCGTATGGCAGAAAAGGGCATGGACCAAAGAACTTTGCAGGAGATTATGGGACATCAAAATCTGGCACTTACCATGAAAGTCTATAACCATGTGGACGAAAAACGTATGCGTGACGAGATGGACAAGTTGGATGCTGTGCGGAATGTAAGCAAAGACATAGGAAATGACAACAACGGCAATGTGTTCAAGGTTTCCTGAGGTTTCCAACTTCAAATGGTTTGTATCTGTTATCTGTGTTCTATTTGCGAAAGCTGATGATAAGATAGTAGAGTAAGAAGAAACAAGGGAACAATTCTCTGGAAATACCTCGCATTTTACACAGAATCGTACACAGAATATATCCCCAATTTACACAGCTTTTACACAGAACCACCGAAAAAATACAAAACCATTTGAAAACATATCATTTTCAAATGCCATCCCCACCCCTTCTAACCGCCCCAAACAAGGGCATCTAAAATCATACAACAAATTTTGAAAAGAAATAAAATCTATAAAACTTCCCCAATCTTACAAAACTGTCACTTTCTTTTTCACTTTAAAGTCATATCCATCCCCTATAATAAATGATAGTTTCAAAGATATCACAAAAGTAAATGCAATCATAGAAAGGGAATCAAATATGGAAATATTACGTTGTGAACATTTATCCAAGATCTATGGAGAAGGAAACAGTTGTGTGAAGGCATTAGACGATGTGTCATTCCAGGTGGAAAAGGGAGAGTTTGTCTCCATTGTTGGACCTTCGGGCAGTGGCAAGTCTACCCTGCTTCACATATTAGGAGGGGTGGATAAGCCCAGCAGTGGCAAGGTTTATATTGGAGAAACAGATATTCACACTCTTTCCGAGGATAAGTTGGCCATTTTCAGACGCAGGCAGATTGGTTTGGTCTACCAGTTTTACAATTTATTACCAGTATTAAATGTAGATGAAAATATTGTGCTGCCCCATTTGTTGGACGGACGAAAAATGGATCAGGAACGTTTGGATCTGGTGGTAAATCAGATGGGGCTGGCTGAGCGAAGAAATAATCTGCCCTCACAGTTATCAGGTGGGCAGCAGCAGCGGGTATCCATAGGCAGGGCAATTTTTAATCATCCGGCAATCGTTCTGGCGGACGAACCTACTGGTAATCTGGATCGGAAGAATGGAGCGGAGATCATTGAATTGCTCAAGGCATCCAATCGAAGCCAGAAGCAGACTTTGATATTGATTACCCATGATGAGGGTATCGCATTACAGGCGGATCGCATGATTTACATTGAGGACGGACGTTTGACCAGAGATGAGAGGATACGCCAACAAGTGTAAAAGAGTTGAAGTTTCCCTAGCGCAGATAAAGACTCTGCGTAAGGGAAACTAAATCAACTCTGGAACGAACAGCATAAATGCTGTTGCGTTCTTTCCCATCAAGTCCATGTAATATAGCGCAGTTTTCATAGTTTATTAGAATTTTGGAGGAGATTATGAAAAGAATAAATATCGTACATCATGTAACCCGCAAGTACATGATGTTAAATAAAAAGAGAACCTTTACCACCTTTATTGGTATTGTGTTTATGGTGCTGCTTATGACCTGTGTGTTTGTGGGAAAGGATACAGCGATCCGGTATTTGCTGGATGTGGTGTCGTACCGAGAAGGAAAGTGGCATTACGCCTTGTACAATATTACGGAGGCACAGCGACAGAAAGTAAAGGATTTGGATTACATTCAGGATATGAGTGAGTCGGTATCGTTAGGGATGGTGGAGTTTGGGGAGTCGGCAAATGCGGAGCGTCCTTATCTCAATGTGAAGGCTTATGGGGAGAAGTGTTTTGACTGGTATCATGTGAATTTAACAGAGGGACGGATGCCAGAGAATGAGAAGGAAATCATTCTTAGCAATGCCTGCCTGAAGGATGGTGCCAAGCTAAAACTGGGGGATCAGATTGATGGGAAATTCTTTCGGAGAACTTTTACGGGAACCCAGGAGAATCCAGATGATAAAACAATTTTTCCGACTTTTGATTTTTTTGAAATTCCCTTTGGAGAAACGGTAGCTC
>CAMWKN010000277.1 GCA_947174825.1 uncultured Clostridium sp. | reverse complement strand
CTCTTTACATACCGCAAATACGTACATATCTGAAGGTTCTTTTTTCAAATAATAGCAGAGCGCTTTCTCCGATTCCAGAAATGTAAATCCTTCTAACAAATTATTCTGTAAAAGTTCTTTAACTTTTTTGGTGAGGATTGCTACATTGTTATTTTCTATGACTTCCGCAATACTTTCAAATCGAGAGGCTGATTCTATATTTTCTATGAATGTGGTATCCTCTGCAAGCCCACTTTCATGTATTATTTCACCGCTTTCTTGTATTTCAGCTATCTCTTTTGAGGTAATGGAATTCTGTTCCAATATTCCAGCATCCCAAAATCCTTCCACCGGTTTCCACTCTAATTCCTCTTTAACCGCTGTGTATTGATTCCTGATATTATAAAACTCATCCTCTGATAATTCTTCATACTCTCCGTCAACATATTTTCCGTTTTCCATTTTGTATTTATAATAATACGGTTCCTCATCTTTTATCTGTCTACACACGATAGTGTCCAGAGTTTTCTCAAACTCCTCATCTTTTTCTATCTGCTCATACATGAAATGTGTGTCAACGCCACCTGAAATGAGTTCAACAACCCCACCTTTATAAATTGTCATTATATATTCTTCACTTATGCTTGCCCAGTGAGTTCCTTCATCATTATAAGTATAAATAATAAAAGGTTCACACTCATTCGCGTATCTTTTACCCGATATTTCAAATTCTTTTTTTCTCATAACTCCTAAAATTAGTTCTGGTTTAGCATCTCCAGCCAAATCCTTTACACAGTAATATAATTTTTCTTCTCCAATGTACCTTTTAACATGATCATATATATTTGCACTCCACTGCTCTTCTGTATATGTTGTATCCTTCATTACTCGCTCGTATTCTGATAAAAGATCCTGATAGACAACCGGTTCTTCTTCACTTGTGCTAATTGGATTTATAAAAGCACAACCTGCAAGTTCCATAATAGCGATACATATGAGCAACATTCCTACTTTACATTTCATCTATGTTTATCATCCTTTTCCAGTAAAAATAGCACTAAATCACCTTAAAATAATGTTACCCCGACTTTATATTTTCACCCTCACTCCAACACAGCGTAACTCTTATTCCACACATCAACAAGTACTACTACATCTTCAACCCCATTGCTACAATAAGCACATACAATATATCCATTCCGTCCTATGTACATATAGTTACTGTCTATTTCCCAATGACTCTTTTTATCCCCGTTCGTTATATCCAGATAATCATATATTGCATAGAAGATTCCATTACCGTAGACCGAGTCATGCAAATCACCTATGACATCTAACCCAGGACGTTCTTCCATAGTATTCTTTCCATCGAACCAATCCATATAAGAATGCCATTCCAACATAGAATTATAAGAATATTCCCCTTCATACAAACTGATGTCTGCGCCATCTCCCTTCCGAATATCGGCCATTATAATATAATCGGGCTGTATACCTTGTCCTTCCGAAAGAAGTATATACAGTTCATTGCCCGTCTTTGATTCAACATAAACCTGATATGCATCTTCGCAATAGCATATCCTTTTTAATTCCCATTCCTCCTTGTCCATTCCCGAATCAAGCGCATAATCCTTAACTACAAAGGCTGCCATATTTTCCAGCGTTAGATTATAGTGTCCCTGCTGTGCGTTTATAAAATAATCATAATCCGGCCATTCCTCCTGTGGCAGATTGCATTCATGCCACACATGATCTATGGAATTAATATGTACATCCATCGGTCCCAGACCGAATCCCGTTCCGAACTCAACTAAACCTTTCCCCTGTTCCCATACAAATAAATCTTCTCCACCCGGTTCTCCATTTACTTTTGTCTCGGACAAATAATAGGTTATCCTATTTCCGTCTTTTGTTATGGAAGAATATTCATGCTGCAATTCTTCCTCCTGACAGACAACGATACTATTATTCTGCAGCTTCTCATCTGTATCTAACGTCTCTGTCAGCAGATTATCGTCATCATATAAATCGATTGATCTGCCGCCCGGTTCCGGCTGGGCATACGGCAAAATTCTATAAATTTTATCAGCCGTCACATAGAAGTATATATTCAAGGGTTCTCCACTCTTGAAATACCAAGAACTCATAAATGGATCAATATAAATTATCATCCGGTATACACAGCCATGCTCATATGTTTTGACTCTGTAAATCTCTGCGTCAGCAATCTCATCAACAAATTCCGTACCATTATGATATTCTGCATGGACTTGCAGTGTAATCTGCTCCCTATTGTAAAAATAGGGATTTTCATTTTCCTTATCAAATTGCTTTAATTTCATTATAGATTCACGCAGCATTTCCTGAAATTCGTCACAAAGCAGGTTGTCATCCACATTCATTTGTTTCGTCTGTTCTTCCGTATAAAGCACTTCACCAATTATGGCCTTACCTTCGTTTGCTTCTTCATATGCTCTCTGTCTTTCGCCACAACCGACCAAAAGTCCGCCGATTATTATTGCTACACAAAAATAAGTTCTTCCTCTGTGCATATTTAGTGTCCCCTTATCCCTCCATCACATATTTTAGTACAGAACATCATCCAAATTTCCGGAAACTCATTGAGCTATTGCGTCATATACATATATTTTCATATTGTATGTATCAATCGACATGTAAATTGTATTATCCTGATTCCTTAATCTAAAGTTATATATATTATTTGCCAGTTCCGGAATTATCTCTTTTGCCAAATCGGTCTTAAAAGGTTTCTTATTCGTATCTGCCATACAAAATTCTGTATCATACGGCAGCATATCTTCTTCCATGTTGCAGGAATATATAGTTGTCTGCTGATTTGCTTCATTATATTTTCTTATTCCATACTCAATATATCCATATAATAATATTTGTTCCGTAAAATTGGTCGGTATCTGCATATGTTCAGAAATATAATACCCGTCAGATTCTTGATCCATGGTTTCTTGATTCACGATTTTTTGATTCACTATTTCTTCATCCACCGTTTCTTCATTCACCGTTTCTTCATCTGCAACTTCTTTATTCGTGATTTCTTGCATTTCTTCCCAATCCATGGAATCTGCTTGTTGCTGTTCTTCCTGCTGTCCTTCTGTATTTTCTACTGGTTTATCATCAGGTACATTAACGCTCCTATTTATCACAAACATTACCAGTATACCTACAGCAAAACCCAGCAAAACACCTTTCCATTGCTTTTTCATTTCTACATTAATCCTCCACTTGATAAACATGTGCTTTCATATTGTAACCATCAATATCAATATACAGCGTCATGGTATTTCCCCTGACCCGGCAAGTGTATATCATATTAGTAACCTGGCAGATTACATCCTTCTTGGCATCAAAATAAAATACATCCTCAATCTGGTTCTCTTCAACATATCGTTTTAATGCACTTGCCACATTAAAATATCTCTCCGATGCCCCAATATCTTCTGGTATTTTAAGAAAACTCAGTTCATGCAGTTTACCAAAAGAAACCTCACCTAAATGGTTATCACAAATTTCCAAATCATCCCAGTCCGATTCGACATAAATATCCGGATAATATATGATTTGCCCGTCATCGTCGTTTTCAATTAATTTATATGCAGCGGAATTTCCACCCACTGTCCGTACAGCTGGTCCATATCCTTTGAGATATACGCATACTTTTCCTTCCTTTACATTCACATCCACATAAAGAGTATGTTCCATTCCCTGTAGCATCAGCTTATAACTCTCCTGCTTCATATCGAGCCCTGTTTCATTGTTTATAAGATATGCATACCTATCCCACTCTGCTCTTTGAGCTTCCGCCAAAAAAAATTCCCTGTCACCATACAACAAATCATTTTCTAAATCACATGAAAAAACATCTTTTATGCCCGTCTCTGCTACATACTGTTCTACCCCTCCCATAATCCATTGATATAAAATGATTTTTCTTTGAACATCTTCCGGTATCTCGAGCATTCCCTCAGTAAGGCTTTCTTTTAGCTGCAAAATATCTATATCAACAACGTTTCTATTGGGTTCATTTTGGGGCAGTTCTGCCGCCAATGTCCGGTGTGGCAC
>CAMWKN010000276.1 GCA_947174825.1 uncultured Clostridium sp. | reverse complement strand
CGCTGCCTTCTTACGAGTTGTAGTGAGGTCTCGTGGGCTCGTAGATGTGTTTACGAGAAAGGCGAATGAGTTATAGCTTATATGCCAAGAGTATTACAGCCTTACCATGCAGACCTATTTTATTCTGAAGGAAAACGGGATTGTATTTAACGACTGGCAGGATAAATTCATTTTTGAGATTCTACCAGAAAAAAATGCTGCCTTGTTATGGAAAAAGCATAAAATCAGTATGCTTTCACAAATGCCGGGCTGTAATGAATGTACGCTGAAAGAAAGTCTTTCCTCTTCAAATTCATTTGCGGCGGCAATGAAAGAATTGTTATCAATCGAATAGATATGTAAAATATGATAAATAAATGACAGGTCACACCGATCTGTCGTTTTTATTTCAGCAATTCATCATACGTTGTTTCCAATACGTTTCTGATCGCCCTAAGCTGTGATGCCTGTATGTGCTGTATTCCCCTTTCTATCTTCACTAACGCCTCTCTTGTCAATGGCACATTCTCTAACTGCATCAATGTCACCATTTCCGTCTGCCGCATACCCTTTTCTTTTCTGATACGCCTAATGTTTTGCCCGATACATATTTCATCTTGCTTTATTTTCTGCTCCATATCATCACCACACTTCTGAACCCGTTTCGGTTCTTTTTAGAGTATTGTATTCAATAGAGCTATTGAAAAGGGACTGGTTTTAGTCCATTTTATGTAATTTTTATTGCAGAAATCGGTCAACAAGTAGTATTTACATTATCTAAACACTTCAACACAGTCAAAGACTATCCTTTCTGCTTTGACATATAAAATAGATATGCAATTTCCGTTTTCTGCTTAATTTTGCCATTTTCTGCTGTTTTTTGTCTTTTTCTGCAAAATATATTGCTAATCTGTTTTTATTACGAGTAAAATAGAATGAATAAAGGAGTGCAAATTTATGGATTTACATATAGATGATTTGAAGCTTTCCTACCATACTAAGAATACCCTTCATGAACTGGGCTTTACTATGGTTTCCGATCTGGAAGGTCATGACTATATTTCTTTGATACAAAAGTTTCCCGCTCAACGCCACCGTGTTTATTCTATTATTCAGGAGCTTAATGATGCCGGATATTTACTGCCCCCGGACAATGCAGTGTCAATTTACGATGTACCTATGTCCAAAAGGCTTTTCCATATTCTTGAGAGAAATTATTTCCTCTACTTATCCCAATTATCTCTATGCTCCAAAGAGGAACTTGCATGTCTACGCAATCTCGGAGCGCAAACAATGATTGAGTTGGAAGAAATATGTCAGGCACACCATATAGAATTGCGCTCTGTACATAGCATTAAGGAAAATTTGGCTCCATATCACTTGCCTTTTACTTCAAGGCATTACGAAGCACTCTATAAGTACAATATTGCTTCTATTGATGATTTCAACAAAATAACCACGCACGATTTACATATCATATGCCAGCAATACTTCTACGACACCATGAAAGCATATTATATCTTAAAGGATAATGGAGTTGTCTTTCAAGCATGGGAAGATCAGTATCTGTTTGAACTTTTATCAGGAGAAATTGCTCAGAAATTAAGCAGAAAATACCGGATTGATACTATTTCAAAGCTACGATCCTGCTCTGAAGAATACATTGAGAGTATGCCTTCGGCAATATTGCCTAGTGTAAAAGCGGTGTTAACAGAATATCGAAGCTAAATATCTATTTATAGAGATAAAAAATCCCCCTTGAATCAAACCTATGTTTAATTCAAGAGGTCTTTTTCTCTATCAACTCGTTTCGCCCTTTACAGGCGATAATCCTATCAATTATTCAAATACCCTTGTTCCAGCTCTTCTTTAGACCAAACTCTTTCATACTTTCCGCCAATTTTATCAAATACCTTTTGCCATGTAGAGAACTTATGAATTTCCTCCATACTATCCTTGTTATTCTGAAACCACTCATACAGCATTTCATACATAGAACCTGAAAACAGGACATTCCAATTATTTTTATAATTTTCGTTATCGCTGTAAGACATTCCATCCGCTCTCAAAGAAATAATTCCTTGATCTGTTCGTTTTGCCATCCCTTTAATTTCTAAATCAGCCCATATATAGCCTTCTTCCCTGCTTTCTATTAAATTAGGGTATTTATTGAAATACATTTCAGCTAATTCTTCATACCGCTTTCTATCAGATTCATTTTGCAAAAGAACCTTACCGCCTCTACCTTCCTCGCCATTTTTTACCAAAAACTGAATACCTGTACCAGAATGCGTCTTTAAAGTAAATCCCTGCAATTCTTCTACTTCCAATGACTCCTTATTCATAACATTCTGTAATGCTTCTTTCAATTCCCCATCTAAAACCAAAGCATCATAACTCATCGTTCCATGCTCAGATATCAAAAGCTGCTTTCCCGTTGTTGAATCCTGCCTTATTTTTATATCTGAATATGAAAATACACCTAAACGCTCACCTTCTTTATTGTAAATATCAAAGCATTCTGCCTCATTATCAGGTACTATTCTATAATTTTCAGATTTGTATTCTGAATACACCTGCTTCAGATCGTTTATGCCATTTCCTGATAGTGCCAAATAAGAATCCATAACTGTATTCTTTTTAGCCTTATTTACACTGGCATCATCGCTGATATCCTTATTCATCGTCTGAGACAAAGTATTAGTCCACTTACCTGAACCTTGATTTGTTTTTAAATTGTTATAACTTGTTGAATAATGATTAGTTGTTCCTACACTTCCTATCATTCTCTTACCTTCCTCCTAAATGTTATATATTCACATCATATTAATCATAGCTAAGTAATTCCCCAAAATCAAGATCGACGATTTCACTTTAGAACTGTCGAAGTCCATAAAATGAAACCGTCAATCCTTTTTTATATTCAGAGTATTCTTATTTTAGATCACGCATTAATAGTTCATTTTGTAATATGCCGTAGCCTTGTTTGATGTACCAAACGCATATGCATATACTCTTACCTCATATGTACCCGGTGTCAGTTCAGATAAACTGAAAGTCTTATACTCACCTGACATATTTGTAAAAGCAAATTCCTTTGCTGTGCCGCCACCTACCGGAGTAAATGTAACTTTTCCCTGTATCCAATCCTGACGATTATTATTCGGTAGATATAACTGGAATGTAGATGTACTCCGCACGAGTGTTGTTCCCAAATAATATGTCTGCGGAGTTCTGCTGTATGTAGCTACAAGTGTATACCCACTCGGAACAGATGCATATGTCACAGCCTCGTTTTCCTGCTGTACTGCATCAAAGTCAGTTACCTCCTGAGCCATTACCGGCATACTTGTTAAGCAAATAGCTAATGCCATTACCATAACTGTCTGAAAAAACTTTCTAATATGTTTCATATCCATTCCTCCTCGTATCGAATACCCCAAATATATCTTTATCATATTAACCTTTAATAATACATTCAATACCCCTTGCAGAAAGTGGCTATTTTTTGCAGAAAATGACCATCCAAATAAAAATATCCCCTTGAATCAAACCTAAGTTCAATTCAAGAGGACTTTTCTCTATCGGCTCTTTCCGCTTTTTACAGGCACATTCTTTGTTGCATTATCCTTAATCATTGCTTTCTTTGCTTGCTGTTGGTGTGCCTCAAACGCCTCTGCCCCATACTGGAACTCCGGCTCTGCCACCCTTGCAAGTTCAGCCGGGTTTACAGCCTCCATGTTGCCAATGCTGCCCGTTTCCCGCTCTGCCTTATCCGTCTGGTACTGTTTTACCTCTGCGGCAAGCTGTTCAGTCTTTTCTATGGCAGCATCCGCACAGTTTAAGATACCGGACAGCAGCCTTCTCTTTGCCTGAAAAGGCTTCTTTATCAGTTCTGTCTTTGAGAACTTCTTTTCCCCGTACTCCTTTTCCGGTTTATCCGCAAAGGTACGAAATGTGTTGGCGATCTTCTGTCCGGCTTCCCTCATGCCCTTGCCGAAAGCGTCAATCTTCCCGATGCTCTTATCCACCTGTCACTAATACACATCACCTACCCCACCAGCGCACTCTAAAGATCGTATCCCGGATTCTGATTTA
>CAMWKN010000275.1 GCA_947174825.1 uncultured Clostridium sp. | reverse complement strand
CCAGAGTGCCATCCATCTTGCTTAGTGCCATATTCAATTCACCGGCACCACAATCCAGCTGGCAATCCCCTGTAATCTCACCAGAATCCACTTTTAATTCCCCTGCAGCAATTTTCAGATCCAGTGAATGATCTACTTTTAGGTTCTGGATTTTGGCTTCCCCAGCTCCCCCATGAATGGTAATGTCTTCTCCCCACAAACCATCAACGTCCAAATCTGCTGCGGCAAAGGAGATATTAATTTCTTCCAACTTATAATTCCTGGGAATGGTAATCTCCCAATCTCCACTGACACGGTTTGAAAGGAAATGGAACCACTTGCGTTTCGGACTTTCCAGATACCAAGTCTTTCCATCATTCCGCATTTCCGATTTAATCTTGGAACCGGATATGGCAAATTCATCTCCTGTGGTGATGGTAATATCCCCAGCTGCCAAATTAAAATCCAACTTCTTGATATCCTGACTGTCTATAGCCGCCTCTCCCACACTGGTAACAGTATGATCCTTTGACTGAACCACATAGTTTTTTCCAGTTCTATTACCAAACAAACCATGAATCTGGCTGACATTACCAAGCTGTCCTCCCATTGACATACCAAGTACCACCAAAACACCACCAACTACAATGGATACTCCCATAATCCCCCAAAATAATCCCTTATGTTTCATTGTTAGCCTCATTTCTGCATCAGCATGTCGCTGATGACTGTATATACATAATACAATTTATAAGCTTTTCTCTCTTTTTCAAATCACTTCAGATCCTAGTTCAATGATTAATGAAATACTTTCTGCGCTATACCACAAATTCCATCCCAAAGTTTCTCACATAATTTCCAGACTCCTGGCATTAATTTCAAGAGCAACAGTCCCCCCAGATAGCAGAGAATGATTCCAATTGGCAACATCACAAAACCAACCCCGATACCTACTATCGCATCAGCAACATTGGCAGTAATGGCATGATACAGTCCGACAAGCATGCTGACCACTCCGCCGACTCCCAGACCAATACCTGTTCCAAAAAATGTCAGAAACAGTGTCAATATCAATACCAGAATCGTTATCACACAGCCAGCGATAACCGGAACCACCACTGGAATAATAATGATCGCCAGAATAGCCACCAAAATCCATTTCAGGATCAGATTCGATTGTTCTTCAGATGTGGTGCTTTTAGATGCGGCTGAAGCACTCTTACCACTACCACCCTTCTTCTGAAATCCCTCTGTCTGTCCATTCCCCTCTCCGCTTCCCCATTCTCCTGCATTAGAAGCGGCATCTCGATAAGTACCATCCACCACATCCGGATATTCAGCATCTTTCATCTGACCAGGTTCTCCGTATTGCAGATTTTCTGCTTCCGTTTCCCGTATTTTTGCTGCAACCCTTTCCGGCGATTCCAACTCTTGAATAATGGCCTGTTCCTGCTCTCTGCCTGCATCAGCAAAATAATCCTCATAATATTGTAAGGCTTCGCTACGTTCTTCTTCTGACAAATCCGAAAGCAGTCTGCTCAAGTCCCCTAAAAATTCGTATTTCGTCATGATTCTCCTCATTTCTGCGTTATGTTACGCCTATTTTTTCAATAATAACTGGCTGATTTTACTGGAATAGTTCGCCCATTCCTGCTGATACAACGCCAACTGCCTGCGTCCACGTTCCGTAATGCGATAATATCTTCTGGTACGTCCGCCGCATAGCATGTCATATGTCTGTAGACATTCATCATGCTGCAATCGCCGAAGTACCGGATATAATGTAGATTCTGAGACATCTATCGCCGCACGGACATCCTGTGTGATCCGATAGCCATATGTCCCCTCCACCTCCTGGTCCACGATTGCCAATACAATCGCATCCAGCAAAGCGGCACCTGTATTAAAAACCATATTCCACCTCTTTTCCCCGATATGTGTTGTCATGCACCATCTACTACTTGATCAGCGCCATACACCATTTTAATTGATAGACCATAATATTATATGCTGTATAGTATCATTTGCCACATACTATACAGCATATAATATCATCTGTCAAGTCTCTTTTTTCAAAAAAGCCAGTAGCTTTTTTACGCCTACTGACCTTTTTTCTATAAATCCCATTTATTTAATGTCATCTTCTAGTCTACACCATATATTGGGTATCTTACACCCTGTCTTTTTGTGTATCTCAAGTGTCTTGATTTTCCCCAACCGTACTGTTTTTTGCTACTAACAATACTTTATCAATTGGAGACATCATTAAAGATACATTACTCCACTCCTTTCACAAAAACTATCCACATCTTCTTTAAAACGATCAAAGTCAATTTCTCCTTTTTTAGAAATGGCCTTTACAGATTTTAGTACATTATCAATAATTAAGCTTTTCTTTCTTTCGACATCCGATTGTATATATTCATCAAAAGAAATGCGAAGACTTACTGTTGCAACTCTAAATCTAAGGTCACATTTTATTTCTTCTTTCCACAATCCTTTATCAATATCATCTTTAGGAGCTACTATTGGAACTACAGCCGCAAAATTTTTAGCTGTTACTCCCTTTAAGTATGTATATATAAATAAAAGCAATGTTTTTTACCATATATTATTAAAAATATCTATCCCCTCTTCATTCACAAAAAATGCTTCAAGCGAATCAGCAATATAAACCATTTCATCAACACCTAAATCACTAAATGAAACTATATACAGCCCAAAGCCATTATTTCCATTTGCGTAAAGCACAGCATTACTACATTCATCATCCCCAACTGCTAAAGAATCTGGTATATACTTTTGGATATGATATGCATCATTCATTTCTATACATCCATTTGCCCCCCATATTCGTATATACTTTTTATTATTAACCAAAATTTCAAGTTCTGTTTTCTCTTCAATAATTTCTAAATACTCATGAGGAATATCAATTTTTGAATATTGAATTAATTCATCAATCTCAATATCACTTGACTTTGCATCACTTGTAGCAAGCTCAAACAACTTACCCATTTTACTTAATATACTCATTAATATTTTATCCTTTCATACAGTGCAAGTCCCGCCCCCTGCAAATACTTTGAATTACTGCTAATAAACTGAAAGCCAGTAAGCTTACTACGTCTACTAGCTTTTAAGCAACAATGTTATACTTACTTTAGATTTAAAAATAATTCTTCTATATTGTCATACAAATAAAAGATAGCATCCTCTTCACACTCTATAGCTAAGTCATAATCCCAATATATTACGGATGGGTCAGACGAGTTTTTTCTATAAAATAAGCAAATATAATTATCATATTCCGTTTCTGCAATTGGTATTATGTCATAACTCCAAAAGTCATAAAACTCATCTATAATATTATTCATTTCTTCAGCATTTAAAAACTTGCTTATTCTAATAGTTTCTTCCTTCGTACAAATATTCATTCTACCTTCAATCTCCTTAAAATCAAATTGATATAAATTCTTATATCGTGACGGTAAAATAATATTTTGCTTTTTTTCAACACTTTTCAAGTTAAACATTATTTATTACCTCCATAATATGGAAATAGACAAAAAATATTTACTTTGTTGGGCGTCCTTATGCGCAGAACTCTAGTTAGAAAAACAATTTGAAACTAATGCATCTAACTCAACCCAAATATCTTCTAACCTATCACATTCAACGGCATCAGGACAAACTTTTTCAAGACTAATGAATTCATTTCTTACCATTAATGGAATGGCATATAAATAGCTTACAAGCTCTTTATCAATATATTCAACATCTTTCCATTCTTCTGCTAAACAAATTAATGCATCACATAATAACAAATATTCTTCTTCGTCAATCTCCATAAATTGAAGCAACTTGTCTACAAATTTATTATTTATTATTTTTTCTTTCACTTAATATTCTCCTTCATCTTTCACAAGTGCTTTCACGGTATTTATTCCGTCTGACAGTTTTTCTCCCAGACTCTTTTTCACAGGGGCGACTGTCTTTCCAGCACCTGCCAATCCTGCTACTGCTGAAGATGCCAAGTTTTTCTGCGCTGCTTTTGCTCCAGTTAATATTCATATTTTTTATATATTATATTACTATCA
>CAMWKN010000274.1 GCA_947174825.1 uncultured Clostridium sp. | reverse complement strand
CGGATTGCCTGTGTGCTTATATTTAATATAGCACACAAAATTACCCATAACAATAAATTTCACTAATAATTCCGCCACATCGGAGCCATTTTACTTCTTAAAAACAAAAGGTGCAAAATAGATGCAGATTTTCCCATTAACCTCTGTAAACCTTTGATTTTCCTTACTATTTTCCGCCATGTTTATATCCTGCCGTAGCACGCAAATAATATCTTAATCGTAATCAAAAGTCCTCTTAAAATGTACTATCTTACTCCGATTTGCTGACCCTAAGTTCCGGTTCTGACAAGGTGAAATGTCGCAGAAATTTCAAAACGGGACAAAATACAGCAAATTGTAACCATCAATCATATTAATCCCCCATGCCGCCTTCGGCGGCTCAAATAGAAATGAAAAACGCTGTCTTTTGCGTTTTTCCTGTGTGAAATTTAATATATCTTAGGCAGTGTTTTTTACTGCCTTAGATGTATTTTTCACACTAAAAACACAGCAGAAATCGAACCATCTTACCACACCGATATTTTAGTATAAATCTTTGCGCTTTGATATAGATAATGGAAAAAGGATACCCTGTCATGAGGCAGATCATCCTCTTTTATTTCCCGGGACCGATGTTTTCTCAAATGAAACCCATAGCCCCCCTACCCTATACTATCGGCTTAGACAGCATTGCAATGGAATATACCGTCAAAGTCTCCATAAATTCTCTCAAACCTGCTTTGTACTACTGCGTGCTAAATAATCTTCATAGCTTACAATTTCATCTGTCCCGGAAAGATACACCCTGCTACGACTTAAATCATATTTTTTACAAATCTCCATAGCCTGTTTCTCATCAAGTACAGCTTCTTTCAACCTTGCTCTGTACAAATTCGCCACACTTAAACTCGCTCCTCTTAAATTTGCTTCCTCTAAATTTGCCAACATTAAGTTTGCTGCATTTAAGTCTGCTTTCTCTAAATTCGCTGATATTAACTGTGCCAAACATAAATCTGCCAACATTAAATTTGCCGAATTAAAATTTGTACACGTTAAATCTGCTGAATTAAAATTTGCAAACATTAAACTTGCTGAATCAAAATTTGCCATAAGTAATTTTGCATTAATTAAACTCGCAAAGCTTAAATCTGCTCCGCTTAAATTCGCTTTGATTAAATTTGCTCCTCTTAAACTTGCTCCTCTTGACCTTACATCCCTCAAATCTGCTCCTTCCAAATTTGCTCCTACTAAATTTGCATCTCTCAAATCTGCTCCACTTAAATCTGCTCCTGCTAAGTTTGCGCACCTTAAATATACTCCGCTTAAATTTGCTTTTCTTAATTTAATCCCTGTTAAGTTGAGATTATCCAGCTTATTATATCGTAAACGGGAAACAATCTTATGATCAAGCTCACCTATTTCAGGATTCCATAAATGTACTACTTCAAGCATGTTAGCAAATATACGCATTTCCCGAATAACAATGTTCTTATATTTTCCTTTCATGTGATACATCATGCCATCCCGCAGCATTATCCGAAAAACTTCTCTTGTGATATCAGACAAATCATATTTTTTGATTTTATCAAACTTATATTTTATAAACTGCAGTATCTGACCGGATAAATTTCCATCCTTTAATAGTTCCCCTAATTTCCCTGCAACTTCTTCTTTGGATGTCAGATTATGTACAGACTCGAAAAAGTACACAACCACAAAATATTCATATATAGAGCGATGAATAAAATGTAATTCTTTCGTTCCCACCCCATCACAATAATTTATGAGCTTAAAATAATTCCCTATCAAAAAATCTTTTTTTGTATCCCTGTTTTTGTCGGAAGTCTCACTTATCACCGTATCACAGATATCTTCATATTCTTTTTGGGTAATAAATGCTTTCTCAGAATTATTCTCAAATATCCAAAAGGCAATTCTTTGGGAAATCTGATGTATTCGCCGTTTGATTTTGGTCTCACCGATTCTGTGTTCTTCTCCATACCGTGAATTCTCTATACATCTGTCATATATACTGCTTCTATCCGGCGAAAAAATCTGATCGTATACATCCACAAGGGATTCGCTATTTTCAATGGTAATATCCAATGCCAACACCATATATAAAATAAGAGGAACCCCAAAGACTTCTTTATTCTCTAATATCTTATTCAGTGAATTCTGTGATACATTACTTTTATTTATTCCTCCATAATTTTCGCAAAAACTTTTGATTTGCTTATCGTCCCATGTTTGTAATATAATAAAGTCACATTCTACCGCTCTTAATTCACATATATAGTTTTCCCTGCACATTATAACCAGGGAAAAGTTTTTCAAAATATTCCTCCCGGCTAATTCCCGATTCAACTTATTCAGTATTCTTTCCCCGTCACTGCTTACATATATTTCATCAAATCCATCAAGAATTAATACTTTGCCTTCCAGCTCAGCATACCTCAAATTAAGCTTTTCCAATATCGCATTTAATATATTATCACTCTGCCAATTCACATCTTTTAAATCGGAAGCAAACTGATACACGAAAAGGTCATCTTTCTTTTCCCGGAAGTTAGCCATGATCCATGTAATCAATGTACTTTTCCCAATCCCCGGCTGTCCTAAAATTAAGAGCATATTTTTATCACGAATATCAACGATATACTCTTTTAACAATTCTTTTAAATCATCTGATGGTTCATCATCCGTTTTCCATGTATAATGAGGTAACTGTTCATCCAAATAAATATCCTTCAGTTTTATATTTACACCGGCATTTTTATCCCTTTTCCTGAAATCATTCAAAAACACATTTTTATCCCACTTTTCGGCATATTCTTCTGCTCTGTTTTCTACCTGTATTTCACTATGCTGTTCTTCCCCATAGAACTTCTCATTGTATAATTTTTCTCTTATATATTTTGTATCTTCTCTCACATCACTTAACATTTCAATTACGTCATTTTGCCTTTGGGTGCTTTCTCTAAAACCCTTCCGCATCTCTTCATCCATTTGCTCCTGTTGAAGCAAAACGATTTCTTTATACAAAATATCATTTTCGTTTTTACAGATTTCATGCCGCAATATCCGCAAAAAGCCTTCACAAATACCATCTGTTATTTGTGACTCCAGCATTTTCAATCCTGCTTTTACTGCTTCAATATTTTCTTTTTCTCCCTTAAATCCCTTCAATATCCTTTCTGCTGCATCATATAAAATATCCCTGTCCTTACAGGTATCAAACGTAAATATATTTATGGCATCAATGGTTACCTGATATATTCTTGTTTCCATATTCTGTTCCGAAGATTTTCTGTTTTTATCCGCACTTCTGATTTTACTTTTTAGTATATCTCCACAATCATTAATGACCTTTGATACAAATCCACTCATTATCATATTACCATCTGTTATCATAAGTACATCCCCTATCATCATATGATTCATCATTATTTCATTGTACTACACTTCCAGACGTTCTCCAAGTATTTGTATAAAAAGGAACAGACTATCATTATATCACTCTGGTTTTAATCCTTTTAAATCACATCCGTTATAATAACAGTGTTTACTCTTTCAGCATCATCAAATAACTGTCTAACCTTGCATTTACATAACCCGCAAACAGCTTTTCCATTGCATCAAGATTATGCCTTACATAGTATTCATCAAACGCATTATAATAAGAAATTCTGTCTGCAAACTTAATGTCAATTGGCAGATATCCGGCTTTCATTAATTCCAAATTCACAAGCAACCGCCCGGTTCTGCCATTTCCATCAATAAAAGGGTGAATCCCCTCAAATTCAATGTGAAATCGTGCAAGTCGCGGAATGATATGTTCGGTACCGTTTCTATAAATGTGCAGCAACTGTTCCATCTTAGACCGGATCAAATATGGCTGTACCGGTTCATGTTTCGCACCCATAATTCTGACGGGAACTCTTCTGTAAACCCCCCGGTCCTCCCGTTTATCTGCCAATACAAGATAATGAATCTGCTTGATAATACTCTCCGATAAAGGCACTTGATCTTTTACCAAATCCTGCACAAAATCAAATGCCTCTTTATGCCCGACTGCCTCCATATGGTCTTTTAACGGC
>CAMWKN010000273.1 GCA_947174825.1 uncultured Clostridium sp. | reverse complement strand
TCATAAAACTGCTCTCCATACACCGCCAAAGCCTCTGCGGTATCCAGTTCCAGTAAATCACACCACTGGGTGCAGACAGTGGTCGGTGTTTCCGCATCTGCAACTACTGCCTGTTCGGATTGCTTATCTGGCTCCGTAGTCATCTTCCCAAAACGGGCAATCCATTCCTCGTCAGTGATTTCTAATTTCTGTGTTTGATTACCAATCACATCATATTCTTTCACATGAGCACCTGTCAATTCTGCAAATACCGTCGGCAGAGCATCCATAATACACTTATTCCAGCCGTCCTTTACCCCGGAACGGTTTGTCAGAAGCAGGGTACCACCCTCCTCCACAAACTGATACAGGTGTCTGGTAACTGTCTCGTCTGTCACCAAAAGAGTCGGTGCCAATACAATATCGTACCCGGATAAATTCTCAGTTTCATTAATAATATCCACGCCCATCCCTATGCTAGTAAAGGCATCGTGAAGGGACTTGAGCTGTTCCATATAGTACATGCCATCTGCCTGATGCTGCAATTTAAAGCCATATTCCTGTGCCGAACCATAGAGCAATGCCACCTTATTATCTGATACAGATCCCTCCAGTTCCTGTAGTCCGTCTACCGTCTCACAAAGCTCACAAAACTCCTCATAGCGCCTTCCCGGAATATTGCTATGGTCAAGAATACCATGCCAGTACATCTCTGCCCCTGCCACTGCTGTTCTCCATCGAAAATGAATCACCGCATCCGCTCCATGGGCAATTGCCTGTAGAGAATATCCCTTTAGCATCCCCGGACGCAAGGTAGGTGACATAGGCATCCAGCTCCCCACACTTCCACTAAGCTGCTCCATAATCCAGAAATTCTGCCGCTTAATTCCACGCATCAGGTCCAGATGAAACGAATGGGAATATAACTCCTCCTGATTTTGCGGCAAACGAGTAGTCGGATAATTATCATAGGAAACAAAATCCAAATCCGCAAACATATCATAAAAATCCGGCATATTTTCACAAAGCCAGTTATTCGTGGTAATCAGTGCCTTTTCATCCAATTTATGAATCAGCTTTCTCTGGAAATCTACATAATCTACAGTACTATCCGACGCATAGCGATTAAAGTCCAGATTCAGGGACGGATTTAACCATTTTGTCATCTCTCCCATTGGAGGTTTCACCTGTGTAAAATCCGAATATTCCCCGCTCCAGACGATATTACCGTATGCGCGGTTTATTTCCTCCACAGTCTTATATTTCTTCTTCATCCACTGCCGGAATTGATCCTGACAAACCGGACAGCAGCAATGATTTGCCTCCAGTTCATTATCAATCTGATAGCCAATGACTCCTGTCGTGTCCCTATAACGGGACACCATTTTTGTAATGATTTTTTCAGCAAACTCACGAAACATCGGACTATTCATACAGCGATGACCACGTATTCCCGTAATAATCCTGTGTCCCGTTTTGTCAACCCGAATCACCTCCGGATACCGCTCAAACATCCACTGAGGTGGGGTACAGGTAGGCGTACACAGAAAGACGTCAATTCCCCTGCTGGTAAAAAGCTCCACCGCCCGGTCTAACCATGCAAAATCATAAACGCCTTCCTCCGGCTCCAGACGGCTCCATGCAAATTCTGCCATGCGGACAATCTTTACTCCTGCCTGTTGCATTTTATCAGCATCCTCTTCCCACAGCTTTTCCTCCCACTGCTCTGGATAATAATCAACTCCTATTTTGATACCCTTATTTTTCATGACAACCTCCGTAAATCACTCTCCAATACCAGTCCATGTAACCCACTCCTCTTTCTGACTGCCATCAGCAAAGGTAGCAACTGCTTTCACGGTATTTTCCTGATTCTGCAAAAGAACCACATCATTCCATGTAAAAATAGTCGATTTCCCATCTTCTGCACTGCCACTCCGTACTCCTACCGATTGATCATTTACAAATACTTCAACCGTTTCTGCTGTAGAATACACCTTCAGTTCTGGTACTTTATATGGGCGTTCCTGATAACGTGATGATGTGATATGAACCATCTTTTCCTCACTCCAGACGGATTTATAAAAATAGTAGGCATCCTTTTTAATCTGTCTGTCTCTCGTTACCAGCCCCTTGTCGTTCTGCCCCTTTGTATCTCCTTCCTCTCTAGAATCAGATGCAAAGTCAAACATACACCAGATAAACTCTCCCCAGACATTGCCAGAAGTCACAATATCTTTCCATGCTTCCTCATGATAGATCGCTTGATACTCCTCGCAATGCTTTTTCCCATTCGGGGTAATATCCTTCTTGCTTGGCTGATCCATATGCTGTGAAACAGCAGCACCGGCACCATATTCTGAAATGCAGGAAGGTCTGGAATCATCCTGCTGATGCTCTGCCACCCATGCACATGTGCCACCCAAATTACCGTAATACCATCCATCATAGCGGTTATATCCAACCAAATCTGCTGCTTCGGAACGCTCTACATAAGCAGCATATGCCTGATTATCCGCATAAATTGTCTTACGGGTGCTATCCAGCGATGTTGCCAAATTACACAATTCTGTATACAACTTTGATGTCTCTTCATCCGTATCATATAACTCATTGGAAATTCCCCAGAAACAAATGGATGGATGATTGTAATTCTGATAAATCAGCTCCCTCAACTGTTGCTTAATATTGTTTGTAAAAAGTGTCCAATCCACAGTAAAGTTATCATTTGTAGATCGGTTAATCAATGGTATTTCCGTATAAACAATGAGACCCAATCTGTCACAAAGCTGATACTCATAAGGATCATGCTGATAATGTGCCATTCTGACAGCCGTGACACCCATATCCAACATCATGGCATAATCGGCATCCCGTTCTTCATCTGTCATTGCCCAGCCATTAGCAAAACTATCCTGATGATAATTAACACCATGGATATCATAAGGCTGTCCATTCAAGTAAAACTGATTATTCTGAACCTCATATTGACGAAATCCAATTTCTGTAGTAACCGTTTCCAATACTTCTTCACCGGAAAGCAGATAAGTATTCATGGTATACAAATATGGATCTTTCACACCATTCCAAAGGTGCGGCTCTGCAATGGCAACAGGATATTTCACATCTCCATAACAATTTGGTTTCATTACAGTCGAAACGCCAGCCCTTGCTACTTCCACACCTTCCCTATCTTTTAATACAGAAATAATCCGTAGCGGTTTCTCATTCTTTCCCTCATTCCGAATATGGGTACACACATCAACCGTTCCATGCCCATAATCATCCGATAATTGTGTAGAAGCAAGTACACCTTCTGACCCGTTTATTGCTACATCAATGCTGGCATCATTAACACCAACCAGAGAAACATCCCGATAAATTCCACCGAACTTTGTAAAATCGCCTTCCCAATCTAATGGAGCGATATATGTCGTTCTGGAGTTATTGACCAACACTGCGATCAGATTCGTCTGATCCCAAAGAATATAGTTCGTAATATCAAAACGAAATCCGCTGTAGCCACCTTCATGGCATCCAACAAATTTACCATTAACGTAGACTTTAGTGACTGTATTAGCGCCCTCAAAAGACAGATAAACTCTTTTCTGCTTCCATATGTCACTGTCCAGAGTCAATTTCTTTCGATAAACCCCATTTCCACGATAATAGGAATTGCCATCGGCATCTGTTGTCTTCCATCCATCCGCACCATCCTCGGCATTCCATGTATGAGGAAGTGAAACTGTTTCATAATGACTGTCATCACACTCCGGTATAACGGCAGCCAATATCTCTTGTCTGGAAGGACCTATCTTTGAAAATTTCCACTGAGCATCCATATCCAAAGTCAGCCGGGAAGACGAATCCAGTTCCATGTTCAGAGAATCCTCTTCCAATGTCTGCGTTTCCAATACAACCGGTGTATTAGTTGGTACAGGTGTATCCTCCGGTATGTCCGGTATATCGGTTGGTGCAAGCGTAACATACGGTGTTGCCGATAGACTCGGCACATTACTTGCGGTTGAATCCTTCTGATTCTTTTTTATTGATATCTTGCAGTTTAATGTTTTTTGGTACAACTTCTTTTTCCCCTTTATCCGATATGTTAT
>CAMWKN010000272.1 GCA_947174825.1 uncultured Clostridium sp. | reverse complement strand
AACAAATACTCTGCTGCCCGGATATTTTCCAGCGTATCCGGCAACTCAAACTGTTCCAGATAAGCTCTTGCCTGATCTGCCTGACGCACCGTCTCCCGCAGATCTTCTGCCTGCTCCTCATAATACTGCTGTAATAGTTCCGGATCTCCGGAAGCTCTCTGTACTTCCTCTGCTACAGCTTCCAAGGAATGTTCCATCAGTTGCTCCGGATTCCCGTCTGTAATTTCCTGAATTTTTGCCGGAGTCACATTCCTCAGAATTTCTTCTGTCATGTTCTGGTAATACTTGGTCGAAGACTCTCTTACTCCACTGTCCTCGCTAACCGTTTCATCCAATCCATGTGTCCGCATCGTTCTGACTGCCGTCCGCAAATGTTTCAAATCCATTTGCTGTCCTGCCTGTAGAACCGCTCCAATGACAGCACCATCACTTTTCTCAATCTGATGCAGTAGGCGGTAAATCCCGATATATTCTTTCCGTTCATCCTCATCTATTTTACCCTGTTTCTCTAACTGCCATAGATAACGGGCATATTGCTCTTCCTCGGATGTTTCTCTCTCCTGATTTTTCTCGGATAGCTGTTCATTTAATTCTGCAATCGGGGTATTCAGCGGATCCTGCCCCTCTCGAATGATCTCCAATACCGTCTGCGGTTTCATCAGCTTAATCAAACGCTGCACTTCCGCATCCCTCTGCTTCATTTCCTGAATGGAATCCTGCGTAATCTCCATCTGGGTATAACCCAAAATACGTACAGCACGTTCATTTGCCTGGGTATCTTCCAATCCCATCTCCTGCAGCATTTGCGGTATTCCGTCAAATGCTTTGCGAATGGAATCCCCCAGATCCTGGCGAACCTGTGTCCCCACAGCCTCATAATCCTGCTCATACTGTGCCTGCTGCCTTACCGCACTAACTGCCATGCCATGCAATTCTTCTACTGTCAGCAACTGATGCTGTCGCAGACTGGCACCCAATATGGCAGCTGGAGCCTGTGCAATATCCGATACCTGATGTACCGCTTCCTGCATCTGTTCCAGTTCCTGGTCACTGAGAACCACACCTCGCTCCTGCGCCTGCATTGCGTAATAGTTGTTCTCTATCTCTCGTAACTGTTCTACTACATCTTCTAATAATTCTGTCTCAATATCAAATCCCTGTCTGCGCATATCAACCACAGACTGCACGGTCATCATCAAACGAATTTCTTCCAGCTGTCTCCTGACAGTAATTGTTTGAATATCAATATCATCTCCAGACACTGCCAAATCCAAATTATTTTTTGCCTGTAACAACCTCTCTATCGTTAGTTCAGAAGACTCTTCCTGCTGTGGTGCCTGACCACCATTCTGATCGGAATCCTGATTCTGCATCTCTGCTAATGCTTTCCGAATCTCCTGCTCTCCCAAACCAGCTACACGGTCAATTAGCTCTGCTGCTTCCTGATATTCCCGATATGTAATGTCACTCTGGAGCAGATCTGTTCCCACTGCCTGCCTACCTGCCGCCAAATTCTCTACAATCTGATTTAAGGTATGATCCAATGTCACATCTTCTGCCAGATGGTTTAGCTCCTGTATCCTTGCCAAAGTTTCTGAATTAACCGGTAGTTCATTGGCAAATAACCACTTTGCCTGATCCATCTGATCCTTACCGACATCCCCCATATCAGCCAGAATCTGTTCCACCTGGGGACCATATTTTTCCCATACCTCTGCTGGTATGTCTTCTCCCGTTTTTCCCACCATGCCAGAATACTCTGCATGATAAATATTCTCTATGGTAGCCGGCAGCTCTTGTGCCATCAGATAATGCTTTGCTGAATCTGACATTTCGACTGCAGACTGGCTCATTTGCAATGCAGATACTACTTGGTAAATCATCTCCTGGGTAACCGGTAAATTGGCACGCTGTAATGCTTCCCTAATCTGAGCTTCGCTTTTCTCAGAAATAAATCCCTTAGCCTGAATCTGCTCCAATCCCTCCTGCAACTCAGCACGGAGTTCTGCACTTTCCTCTAAACGTTCCTGTTTCCATTCCCGCTCCGAACGAATCCTTTCCACAGCACGTTCCAAAGCAGACTCTTGATATTTCTCCAGAGCACCTTCCTGTTCTTCCAAATTACTATAATCCTCTCCGGTAAGAACACTCAGATCCTGTTCTGCCTTTTCATTTGCCTCCATTCCCTCAATGGCCGCAGCAACCACCTCTGGAAAAGAATAGTTCTCACTGCTTTCACCCTCAGTCTGTGCAGATGGCGTCACAGGCACCTCCATATTTCCAGTAACCACTCCATTATTTACCAGCTTAGTCACCATACCATCTCCTGCCATTTGCCCTGCATAGACAGAAGACCGGTTAGTTTCCCTACCTGTCACTGCTTGCTCCTGTGCTACAATATCACGTATGTTCATAGTAATC
Source organism: uncultured Clostridium sp. (assembly GCA_947174825.1). The sequence continues at coordinate 1,683 of CAMWKN010000272.1, read as the reverse complement.
TCCATTCTATTTTTACTCTTTATTATTCATCAATACACTATAGGTTCACACTCTTATTTCGGCATATTTGAGAAATTTCATTAGTCAGACACAGCTTCCCTATAGAAGAACAAAGTGTGCTTCGTACACTCTCGCGAATTAACAACAGCAAAATGCGAAGCACACTTTGCCGCGCCAGCCAGCGTCACGAAGTGACATCTTCCTCTGCTGGCTGTGCGCATCCACACGGAGTGTTTTTTATCGAATAGGAGGAATTTCCTATTCGATAAAAAAAGATAGGATACTTTATCTTATCCTACCTTCTTTGCTGTTTCAAATGCTTCCTTGTAACTCAAGACTTTCTTGATATAATTCCGACATTTTGCTGGAATACCACCTGCCCGTTTTACTGCACCGGATCCTGCATTGTAAGCCGCCAGCGCCAGCTCCACATCTCCATGAAATTCTTTTAATTTCTGTGCAATACATTTGGCGCCGCCCATAATATTCTGCTCTGGATCGTAAGGATCTGTCACTCCCAGACTTCTTGCCGTCTCTGGCATCAGCTGCATCACTCCCATAGCGCCTGAACTGGATAAATCTCTCTCATTAAAATTTGACTCTGCCTTGGCAATTCCTTTCAGCAGACTCTCTGACACACCATATTTCTTGGCTGCCTTTTTGAAATAAGCATCAAACTTGGTGGTTTTCATAGAGGAAGCAGAAGTCGTTTTTGACGCTGCACTACTTGTAGATGCCGTCTTGCTTGCCGAAGAAGCTTTATCCTCCGGGCTGCCTGCCTCCACATAACGTACCGCCTTGCCAGTCGCCGGATCACGGAAGATCACTCCACTGTGATTGACTCCGCTCTGTTTCTGCGCACTATTCGTCTGCTCCGTACTATCTGCAGCAGTACCGGACTTCTCCGTCTGCAATACTTTCCGGAACGCTGTAATAGTAGTACGCCGTCCCTTTTCCCCCTTATGGGTAACTAATGGCTGAATCTGTAAAGTATCCACTCTGCCAGTCGCCAAATAACTCATATGTTTCCACCTTCCTCAATCAATCTCCCGTACAAACTGAATCGTTTTGTACTTGTCCATCTATATAGATTAGTTCTTTACTGTGAATTTGTAATATGCATAATTGTGTCAGCAAACCATTTCTTCTTTTTCCATCGGGACATCTTCGGTTCTGTTCCCTCCATCATCTGTTCCAACTCCGGAGTTGCCGGAATCACCTGTGCTTCCGTGGTCTGCAAGTTATTTATAGTAATATCATCAATCTGTAATGCAGATTCTGTCGCTAACTGCATCCTTGCATCTGGTATCTCTTGTGTAAAGCGTTCTACTGGTTTCTGCATATCTGCCTCTGATACCTTTCGGAGTATACAATCCTTTGGTTCTTGTATTTTGGCATCCGATAATGCCACAGAAGAACAAGTAACAGTCTGTGGTTCCATGACAGGACATGTCGCTGGTTTCAACGGCAAAGCAATCTGCCCCTGTATCGGCAGGACACACTCCTCTTCTGTTCGATACGGTTTCAAAACTGCCTGTTTTCCCTCAATGATCTTCACAGTTTCCCTCCTATGGAATCAGTTCTCCATCTATAGCAACTGCTATCAAAAACATCTCCAAAATGGTGTCAAATTAAAGCAAAGATCCCATATTGTGTCAATTTCCCTCACTATTTTTCCTATTA
>CAMWKN010000271.1 GCA_947174825.1 uncultured Clostridium sp. | reverse complement strand
AATATCTAAGTTTCAAGATTTTACGGCACAGAGCCACAAGGATACTGATTTATATATTCCGAAGGTGGGAGCGGAGAAGATTCCACCAGAAGATATTTACATGCAGAGAGATTTATATGGAACCGGTTATGTGGTTATGGGCGCATATTACATTTCTGATTCTGGCGAACCAGAGCTTACCGATGCCAAGGCAGTGGCAGGAACGGGAGAATGCATTCAGTGGAGCAGTGATAAGATATATATCTGTAGTCAGGTCGTGCCAAAACGCTCTGACCATACAGATCGGACGGGGGTGACGGTGTTGTCTTACCAGAATGGTGAGATTAGCGGTGAAGATCATCTTATTGTGAAGGGCAGTATTGATATGACGCAGGAGACGGAAGTGAATGAAGCATGTTTGTATTTGCCGATGCAGGTAAATACTTACAAGGGTAATTTTATGAAGATTGAAGGCTGGATTCTGCCAGCTTGGGAAGGTGCTTCCATGAAAATTCAGATGCAGGAGAAAGCGGAACGTACGGAAAAACAGAATATTAGTATTGATGGAATTGGAAAAAAGGTGCATGAGACAGATGTGGTTCCTTCCAAAGAAAAAATCCGGAATACGGGATTTGAGGGTCAGCTTTTTGAGGTGGACGAGACGAATTATATTGGTGTGGGACATAGTGGTAAAGATAAAAATCTCAAACTATTGTGGTATGGCTTTTCTGTGGATGACGAACCGGAGCTGCAGGCCAGCGTATCTCTGAGGGAATATTATTCCCCGGTTACCAGTGATGGAAGAATGGTCTATTTTGACCGGGACTGCTCCTTGATTGGGTTCTGCGCAAAAGGAAGTAAGGGGACTTATTATTATTTGTATCATTATAAGCGAGATAACGATACCGATACTGTAGAGTTTCAGGAGCTGTGTCAGGAAAATTTTGGTACCAAGTGGCAGGCATCTTGGATTCGTGGTGCGATGCTGCATCCGGAAGAAAATATATTGTATATGGTACGAAGCAGTGATCTTTATATGAAAGGATTAGCAAAACCTATCGTTATTGATCCGTGATATCCTGGAGAGAAAAAATTTTATTGCCAGATTAAGGAATTGAAACTAAATCGGAAGATTCGCTTTGTGGCACCAATTGTCTGTTAATGTAGTTTGGAGCAGATGATTGGTGCCGTTGTAATAGTTAGTGAGTCATGAAATATCATCCATAATTTAACAATTTTAAATGTAATATTTGTCGGTACCCAGTTGTTATTATAGTGAAAGGCCTTTGAAACGCAAGTTAAAAACTACAAGTGCCCGGATAATTCTGGTAAGGCGGTTATGCATGAGGTATAAGCACTGGCGTAATACAAGAGGAGAGGAGTTGAAAGCAGAGAGGTGGATTACGAAAAAATTGTGACAGAGAATATTGATTTTGTTTACCGCATGTCCCTGTGTTATTGCAAAAATCAAAGAGATGCAGAGGACGTGGTGCAAAATACTTTTCTGAAACTAATACAGTCGAAGCAGGAGTTTGCAGATGATGCGCATATCCGGAAATGGCTGGTCCGGGTGGCAGTGAATGAATGTAAGAATATATGGAAGTCCTATTGGAATCGAAATGTCATTTCGTTGGATACACTGGAATATGAGCTGGAGATGACCAGGACAGAAGAACAGCAGGAACTATTGCAGGCAGTTATGGCACTGTCTCCAAAGTACCGGATTGTTGTGCACCTATATTATTACGAAGGGTATCATGTGAAAGAAATTGCAGACATGCTTCATCTTTCGGAATCGAATGTTCAGATTCGCCTGATGAGGGCAAGAAAGAAACTGAAAGATTTATTAGAGGAAGAAAGTGTATATCAAAGCCGTCAGCAAGGATGCTGATGCAGAAATGAGGTTAAGTATGGAGAGATTCAATGAAGAAAAATATAGGGATGCCATGGATACTGTTCATGCATCCACAGACTTGATAGAGAAAACTAAGGGGCTGGTTTCGGGGGAGCATAAATCCCGGAATAGAAGGAAACGGTATCGCAGACTGGCAGTGGCTATGGGAACAGTGGCAGCCATATTTTGCATCGTTATGACGGTTCCACATACTTCTGTTGCTAAATATGCCAAGAACGTTTTCCACGGTTTCTGGAGTGACAAGCAGGAGGTTAGCTCCAGTGTGCGGACGGGGATTTTTGAAGATGAAGATGAGCATGTGAAAGTGTCAGTGGAGGAGTTGTTATCCGATGAAATGTACATCTCTGCAGTGGTCAAATATCAGGCTAAGGATAAAGAAGGGAAAGAGTGGCTGCGTAAGGGTGGGATGGTATTTGGTGTGAAAACTATTGAACAACTGAGCATTTCTGATCCTATAAGAAGAATAGGAGGGGGAGCAACAGAACTGGAGGAGTATCGCACAGACAGCGTCCGCTATTATATCGTGCAATTTGAAGCCCCTGAATGGGCCGAATCAATGAAACATTGTGTGCTGCAATATACTCTGCCAAACCTTGTTAGAAGGGAGGCGGAGTTGGATACCAGTGCTAATGTTCCGGTTTACGAATATGCGCTGAAAGCAGAGGGACAGCAGAGACTGAGTGGGTTTTATGAGCCGAAAGTTCTGCGTTTGACGAAGCTGACTATGGGGGTATATGGAAAAGATACCGGGATGTCGGTGAAAAGCAATAACATGGATGCTTTCAGTGATGAATATCTGGCAGCAGAAGAAAAGGAAGAACTGAAATTTGTCCAGCTGATCAAGAAAGATGGCAGCTATGTGCCGTTGGATCTGGGGTGGCATGAAGGAGGAGTTGGTGAGGATATAGAAGATAGATACCAATGTGATTGTCTGGTGACAACTTCTGCCCTCTATGTGGAATTTGTTGAGGCATATGATATCTATAGTGGTGATAGATGGCTTGAGCCGAAATATGATATCCGGATCGATCCGGAGGAGATCACAGGACTGTCTATATCCAATGGAAGAAGAAACGTAGTTTACCAGTTGGAGAAATTGAAATAAGCAGGAAATAGAATCTAATATAGTGAAAAATGGGAATCCAGACAGGGTGTTGCTGGGATTCCCATTTTTTGCTATATTGGAAAGTGCTCGTATATAGTAGTTGTCAAATGAGATTTTAGTTATTCCTTGATTTTATCAATATCCGTCAGATTTACACCCAGACTGGATAATGTTACTTTTAGTTCTATATAGCGATCATGCATGGAATTATAAGTAGCCATATCATTGTTTTCTTTTGCTAATAGCATCCAGTTCTGTAATCTTGAAAATTCGTTTACAGAATCTCTAATAATATCTGCTGCACTTGGCATATGATCACCCCCTACACTTTTTTGGTTAATGTGTTAGCATCAGTATACCATAGTCAAAATGCAAAGTCTATTATAATTTACGCTATCCAACTCGAAAAAATCTTGTTAAATATTGAGTAGTCCTGTAAAATGTAAAAAAGGAGGGGAAAATAATGAGAAAAAAATATTTCTGGAAAGGTTTTTTGTTTTTCGCTGTGATAATTTTCTTGCGTGTAGCAATTGCAATGGAACCAGGTTCTGCTACCGCTGCTTCCAACGCAGAGGACCCTGCTGCGCTGGCATTGCCAACACCGGTGGTGGATGGAACTATTGAAAAATTTACAGATGGGGATGCTGTCTGGACATATAATCAGGAGACGAAATGTCTGGTGATTTCGGGACAGGGAAAGATATCTGTATATGGAAGTGATGAAAGCATGGGAGATGTAGATCCGGATTGGTACCCATGGGATACTTATCACAAGCATTGCTATAGACCGAATTATGCGGGGGAGGTAAAAAAGATTGTTATTGAGCCGGGGATTACCAGCATTAATGCAGGGGCATTTCATGAATATCAATCATTGAAGACAGTTGAAATTGCGGATACCGTAACAAATTTGGAAGAATACGCCTTTTTTCGATGCAAAGCATTAAAAAAAGTTTCACTGGGAAATGGAATCCGGGAGATTAGTGAAGGGACATTTTTCGGCTGTTCTACCCTGACGGAATTTACGATTGGTAAGAGTGTAGAGAAAATTGGTAAGGAGGCATTTTTTTACTGTCTTGCCTTGAAAGAGCTAAAGCTGGATCCCGAAAATACCAATT
>CAMWKN010000270.1 GCA_947174825.1 uncultured Clostridium sp. | reverse complement strand
ATGAACTACTTTTTACTATGTATCACAGGGATTGTGAGACAAAAAAAGGCACAACCGTACCGATGGTGTGGAGTAGCAGGAGTCTGTGGAGCAGTTTCGACAGGAATTTATATGTGGAGCTGCATGCAGGGGAAAGAAATTATGGTATTGGATGTGTTGGTTCTTCCTGTCATGGTAGGGATCTCATATCATTCTTCGAATCGTCTGGTCTGGGTGCAGGATGTTTTGGCATGTGCCGTGATGGCTGTGATGACGGGAGGATGTTTATATGCCATGATGTCTGGTTTGGCGGTATGGCAGGGACCTGTCTGGCAGGGGCACACAGGAGTGCAGGAATATTCCTTATGGTGGATTTTGTCTGGATTGTTACTTCTATCTGTAGTATTTCTGCTGATAGGCAGGGAGTGGTTACAGCAGCTTTCCTTTCAGAAAACTGTCGGAGAGGCAACTGTGGTTCACAGGGATAAACGGATTTCGATCCGTATTCTGTATGACAGTGGTAATCAGCTGGTTTCTCCCTATACAGGAGAACGTGTTGCGGTTATTTCCAAGGCTTTAGCGGAGCAGTTGGAGATTTCAAAGGAACAATATCCCTTGTATGTTCCCTATCATTCCATTGGCGGCAGTGGCGTGTTGCAGGCGTATCGTATTGAACGTTTGGAATGGCAGGACAGAGAGTGCATGGAAGATGTTCTGGTGGCAGTCAGTGAACAGCTGGGGCAGCGGGAAATACAAATGATATTAAATGTTACATAGCACAAAGAATGGAGGAAAAATATGCTGAAGATATCAGTAACAAACAAGTTTCAATTTCGTATGATGCCAGAGTTCAGGGGGTTATTTTGCAATAAAAAGGGAGGAGAAATTCACTATATTGGTGGGGCAGAGATCCTGCCAGCACCTTTTTCAGCAGAGGAAGAAAAGGAAATATTGGAAAAACTGGGAAGCAGCCAGGATCAGGAAGCCAGAAGCCGGCTGATTGAACATAATCTGAGACTGGTGGTATATATTGCCAAAAAATTTGAAAATACCGGAATTGGAGTGGAGGATCTGATTTCCATTGGAACGATAGGGCTGATTAAAGCTATTAACACCTTTAATCCCTTAAAAAATATTAAACTCGCTACCTATGCATCCCGTTGTATTGAGAATGAGATACTAATGTTTCTCAGGCGTAATAATAAGATCAAATACGAGGTATCTATTGATGAACCCTTGAATGTGGATTGGGATGGGAATGAATTGCTGCTATCGGATATTTTGGGAACGGATGAGGACGTTATTTCCAAAAATCTGGAAGATGAGGTGGACAGACGCTTGCTCTATCTGGCTCTGGATCAGTTAAATGAGAGAGAACGGGATATTATTGAACTGCGTTTTGGGATCAATACCCAGGATGGAAAGGAGCGGACACAGAAGGAAGTGGCAGATATGATGGGGATTTCCCAGTCTTATATTTCCCGTCTGGAAAAGAAAATTATGCGACGATTGAAAAAAGAAATTCTGCGTATGCAACAAGTCTAAATGGATAAAGTTATTTAGACCTGTAGGTATAATCTGCGCAATTTGGTAAACCCTACTTTATATCAGATCGACCGGTGGAGGAAGAGATCATGGCAATGTATAAAGTAGAGATTTGCGGCGTGAATACAGCGAAGCTGCCATTACTATCCGAGGAAGAGAAAAAAGAACTATTTGAGAGAATTGGAAAGGGAGACCGGGAGGCGAGGGAAACCTTTATCAAGGGAAACCTTAGGCTGGTGTTAAGTATTATTCAACGTTTTTATAATTCTGGTGAAAATATTGATGATTTGTTTCAGATTGGCTGTATTGGTCTCATGAAAGCCATTGATCATTTTGATGTAACCTTGAATGTTAAATTTAGTACCTATGCCGTGCCAATGATTATTGGCGAGATTAGGCGTTACCTAAGAGATAATAATAGTATCCGTGTCAGCCGTTCTATACGGGACACGGCATACAAAGCGATATATACCAAAGAAATGCTGATGAAGCAGTCGGATAAAGAACCAACGGTGGAGGATCTGGCAAAAGAGCTGGATATTCCGGCAGAGGATATTGTTTTTGCTTTGGATGCGATTCAGAGTCCGGTGTCACTGTATGAGCCAGTATATGCGGAAAGCGGTGATGCCCTGTACATTATGGATCAGATCAGTGACAAAAAAAATAAAGAAGAAAACTGGGTGGAGGAGATATCATTAAAAGCAGCGATTGACCGACTGTCCGGCAGAGAGCATCAGATTATCCTGTTACGCTATTTCGAAGGTAAAACACAGATGGAGGTAGCAGAGGAGATACAGATTTCACAGGCACAGGTAAGCCGATTGGAGAAAAAAGCATTGCGGTCCATGAAACATTATCTGAGCTGATTCGGCATAAGATGATAAAAAGGCTGTATTTTGTTTATTTGCACGAGCGCACCTGCAGGGGGTGCTTGATATCCTGCGGATGTCTGTTAAGCAACGGTACACAGTTATGTGATTATATACTACAGCTGTAGTGCGAATGTGTAGACAGAGACAGCGTATGAAATCATCGGGGGAGCAGCATGAGACTCTGTGAGTTAAGAGAAAAGGAAGTAATCAATATCTGTGACGGGGAGAGGCTGGGGAATGTGTGTGACATTGATTTTGATATTGAAACAGGCAAAATCTGCACATTGATTGTACCAGGTCCCTGTAAGATATTAGGAATTCTGGGAAGAGATCATGAATATATTATACCCTATTGTGCCATTAGGCAAATTGGATCGGATGTTATTCTGGTGGAAATTAATATAGAAAAATGTCTGCATAAATGCCAGTGGGCGTAAAGGTGTTAAAAAAGCGAGCGTTATGGCTCGCTTTTTTACTTTATCATTTCAGAATAATTCTTGCAATTTTGTGTCGATATTGATACACTACTTATACTAAAATACAATTAGAACGGAGAAAAAATATGAAGTGTCCATTTTGCGGGGAAGCAAATACCCGCGTGATTGATTCCCGTCCTGCTGATGAGAATTCTTCCATCCGCAGACGCCGTGTATGCGATCAGTGCCAAAAAAGGTTTACCACCTATGAACGTGTGGAGGCGATTCCTCTGGTGGTAATCAAGAAAGATCAGACCAGGGAACCCTATGACCGGACTAAAATCGAGAGCGGTGTTTTCCGATCTTGTCATAAACGTCCGATTTCTGTGCCTCAGATGAATGATCTGGTGGATCAGGTAGAAGCGAATATTTTTAAACAGGAGGCAAGGGAAATTCCCAGTAGTTATATTGGGGAGTTGGTCATGCGTTATCTTAAGGATTTAGATGGGGTTGCCTATGTACGTTTTGCATCTATTTATCGGGAATTTAAGGATGTCAAGACATTCATGGAGGAGATCGAAAAATTTTTGCACCAATAAAAAGTGATTGACTTTTTATTACATGCGTGATAATATGCAAATAGGGGGACGCCTTTTGCGTGATACGTGAAAGGATAGAATAGTGTTTAGTGATTCTTATTGTGCAGCGATTCAGGGGATTGAAGGCTGCATCATCCAAGTAGAGGCAGACGTTTCCGATGGTCTGCCTTGTTTTTCATTAGTTGGTTATCTGGCATCAGAGGTCAAAGAAGCCAGGGAGCGGGTTCGAATTGCCATTAAGAATAGTGGATACCGACTTCCGCCCAAGAAGATAACCGTCAATTTATCTCCGGCAGACATGCGTAAGGATGGAACCGGATATGATCTTGCCATTGCTGTGGCAGTTCTGTCAGCATTTGGCTATATTCCACAGAATGAATTGCATCAATATGTTTTTTTGGGAGAACTGAGTCTGGATGGACAAATTAAGGGGATCAGCGGTGTTCTGCCCATGGTTTATACCGCTATGGAGCACGAGATTCCATTTTGCATTGTACCAATGGACAATCTCTCAGAAGCGGTTATGGTTTTCGGCATCCAAGTGTTGGGAGTTCGTACCTTACAGGAGCTTGTGGAGTTATTGCAGGGCAGTAGAGTTTGGGAGGAGTTTGCGGGTATGGAGGCTGTGATGTTACCGGTAGAAACATCCATTCCAGATTTTTCTCAGCTCCGGGGACAGGCGCTGGTAAACCGTGCTGTGGAGGTAGCGGTGGAAGGACGGCATA
>CAMWKN010000269.1 GCA_947174825.1 uncultured Clostridium sp. | reverse complement strand
GTATGGAATCGGATCTGTGAGAGGCAGTTGCAGGAAACCAATGGATTTTCCAGAAGACCATTTTTGGGTGGAAATAAAATCAGTGGCAAATTGTCTATTTGGAAAACCTGGGCTCCAGTGGTGGCAGCACTGTTGATTTGTGTGATTTTAATTCCAGGAATTGTCTATGCGGATGAAATCGTGAATTATTTTCGGGGGCATTTAAGCCAAAGTCCGGAGTTGGCATCCAATGTCAATCAGAGTGTTTTTCAGGATGGCGATAATCATGTGTCTATGGAGGTTAGCGAATTGCTGTCTGATGGATATGCAACCTGTATGACAGTGAAATATACTGCCCATGATCAGGAGGGCAGGGAATGGCTGTTTGGTGAAACTTTTCAGGATGTCCCTCCCATGTATCGGGAGCTTATGCACAACTTCAATTTGGAGAATGTATTGCACATTGTGCCGATTGAGGAGGATAGTGAAAATAAGATATGGACGAGTGCTGATTTTGGTACACAAGAAATTGAGAAAGAACAGACGAAAACAAGCCGGACATTCTCTCTGGAATACAATATGAGTAATATTAGCAGTAAACGTTATCTTTTGACTTATCCGCTTTTTGGGAAGAGCAAGAAAAAGGCATTAACGGTTAAAAATCTTTTGGAAACATATACTTATGCATTGGATGGAGAATACAGTAATGCCAATTATACTCCGAAATATTTGCGCATATCGAAAATAAAATTTATGGTTTACGGGGAAAATCATGGTGTTTATCAAAGAACAGGATCTGATACAAAACTGATTTCTGAAGAGGAAATCGATTCAGCAACATTATATTTCAAAAACCGTTCTCCTCTGGATTTGATTGAAAATGCAGTAAACTACTTTTATATGGGAGATATTGTTCCAGAGGATTTTAATTGTAATATGGATTTGCTCGTGTTAAGTGGAGGATTCTATGATCCAGCTGAATGGATTCCATATGAGGGTGCTGAAAACTGGTATGATGAGGATAATTATGGTAAGAATAGTTTTGAAAAAAGAATAGACCATCGGCTGGCGATTGATCCGGAAGATGTGCAAAAGATAGAAATTAATGGAGGTTTGTTTACGCTAAATAGAGTGGATTAAACTGGGTAACAGGTTTTTGTTTTTTATTCCCTACCAGTGTTGTAATAATAAATACGGAATAAGGTGTTGGTTCGGATCTTGATGGAAACGGAAAAGGAGTTGTTTGACGGAAAATGCTTTTTATAAAATTATCTGTGAAGTACTGGAAAAAACATAAGAAGAGAATGTTTACATTGGCAATGGTTACTATGATTGGGGCAGTTGCCCTTTGTATGATGGCGCTTTTTATTCGTAGTAATAAAACATTTGCCTTGGAACGAACGCTTGATTTGCGCGGAAATTATGATGCGATTTTTTATGGCTTAGAGGAAGATGATATTGGATTGATTTCAAAGCATGAGAAAGTTTCTTCCAGCGGTTATTATCGGGAATTGGGATATGCCGGAATAGATGGAAACTCCAAGTATAAGGTGATTTCCTTTCCAGATAACAAATCGGTAGATATGTATCATATGTCCTGCACGAGAGGAAGTTATCCGAGTTCTGAAAATGAAATTGCAATGGATGTTAATACGGCAAAGGAAATGGGTGTAGTCCCGGTTCCGGGACAGAAGATACAGTTGACTTTGTTTGATTTGGAGAAAAAGGAACTGAATACAGAAGAATATACACTTTCGGGAGTGTTCGAGGCATCAGCGGATTCCTTTGGTGGATTTAATCGTTATTCAATAGATACGGAAGGGTATGATGTGCCGACTATTTGCCTATCCGATGCAAAGGCAGAGAAATTTGGAAGTTCGCTGGTGACAGTGTTTTTTCAGACGGAGGGGGAAATTACGTCCCTGGCAAATGAAATTTCTGAAAAGGGATTTTCGAGTCTGCAGGGCTATGATATTTCTCACGGCAGAAGCGATGCCTACACTTATATTTTGGGGATAGCATATCACATTACCGATGAGTATGGAGAATTGACGATAGACAATCTGATGCTTGCAATTAAAGAGGGGAAGGTATGGAAAGATTTTTATTCTTCGATAGTAATTCCTCTGTTTGGAATCATGATTTTTATTATCATTGTGGTCTCTGTTTTTAGTCTGGTAAGGAATCTCTTGCTGGACCGTTCGGGACAAGTTGCCATCTTGCGGAGTATTGGAATGGAAAAGAGCCAAACCTTTCTTTATTTGTTTTTGGAATTGCTGATTCTGATTAGCGTTTTTACCGGACTGGGAATTCTGATTGGGAGTGGGCTTCATTGTCTAATTATTAGGGGAATGAACTCCTTGTATGATGTAAAAATACCATCAGGTATTCAGGTCGATGATTGTGTGGCAGCTGTTACAGTTTCTCCGTGGATATATACCATTTTGGTTTTGGAAATCAGCAGTATAATCGCTATTTTCCTGCCGCTTTTACACATGGTAAAAGCCACTCCCATTGCTGTATTTGAAAAACGTTTTGTTCGGGAAAAAAAGAAGACGAAACGCCATTGTTCTGATTTTTCAAAATGCAGTTGGAAAAAACTTTTAGGGGCACATATTCGCTTTCAGGATGTGTTTGTGCTTGTGATTACCTGTGTTGTAATGTCTTCCTGTTTTCTGGCTTATAATTATTTCCGGGCTTTGTCAGAATTCAATAATACAGAATATGAGTTTACCCTAGAGGAGAGCGGATTGAAAGAATGGGATTATACGGCATCGAAAACCACGATGGCAATGCCCTATGAGTTTCTGATTGAAAATCATCACGATTATGGAATTGATCAGGAGACTTATCAGAAATTTGCGGGCAATTCCTTGATTCAACAATCTTTTGCACGTATCGTTAATAAATCAACCCGTTTATCCTATGAGAAAAACAGGGCAGATGGGTTACCGGATTTTTTGCGTTTGCGAAAAAATTCTGCCTCTTCGGATTCCTATGAGAATGCTTTGTATGAGGCAGAAAATGCGATGATTCAGCAGGTAGGTTATTCCTCGGAAGAAGAAATATATGCACTGCCTTCCATCGGGATCACGGAATCCGAATTTGATCCTTTGTCCTCTTATATAACAGAGGGAGCAATCAATCTGGAAAAGATAAGAAGCGGGGAAGAGATCGTATTGATTGTGCCGTCCGAGATGGAGAAGTCTGTAGCGAATCCGTTCCATGTGGGGGAATCCATTCCCCTCAGTGATGTTGTTCTGAGTGGGGAGGAAGAAAACTACCAGTTTGGGCAGATGAACCCTGCCGACTACAAAGAGCCGGCATACCAAAAAAGGGTAGAGGATCCGGAGAGTGGGAGTCCGATGGATTTGACATCCTATGCCTTTGGCAGAAGAAAAGATATCGAAACAAAAATTGGTGCTATTGTGGTATTGAAGGATCAGAAACTTTTGAAACGATATGCAGTGCCTTATGAGGAAATTTTAGATGGAGAAATAGCGGAAAATGACGATGATGAGGAGGAAGACAGCAGATTTTATACTATGTCTATGCTATGTCTGCCCGAAACTTTTAAGAACTGGCAGCTTCCAGATGAATTGTTTACGGAAGTAGATTTTTCCCTGCGTGAAAATGCGGATGTGTCAAAGGCAAATGCCAGCTGGTATCAAACGATTGGTGCCTGTCAGGGGATTTCTTTCCAATCCTCCTATGAAATCAAGGAGAAAATGCAGACGGATACCAGAAATACCATGCTTATCTGTTATCTGATGTTGTTTATGCTGGTGTTTATGGGAATTGTTGCAATCGGAATTAAGTTTTACAGTAAAATCAAATTGCAGTCTCAGACAATTGCAAAATTAAGAGCCTTAGGCATGCCCTTGTCCTGGCTGGAGAGGATGATTATTTCTCAAAATATCGTATATCCATTCATTGCTGCGGTTATTTCTTTGATTCCGGTTTCTCTCTGTCAGATGCTTTTTCTCTATGTGAAAAATAAGATTGACAGCGGAGCATGGGATGTGATAACAGAGAATGAAGTTCCATGGTGGCATTTTATGCCGTTTCGGTATAATTTGTTCGACTACCACCCTGTACTGGTCTTGGCATTGTTGATGGGGGCTTTTCTGATTTTAATACTGTTTGTCACGATTCCGCAGATAC
>CAMWKN010000268.1 GCA_947174825.1 uncultured Clostridium sp. | reverse complement strand
ATTATATATAGAAGAAATACCTCTTTTTTATCTCTGCTGCCGTTTAGAATTTTCACGCTGGAGCATTGCCAGTCTGAAATTATCCTGGGTGTTTTGCATTTTTAATTGTGTCAACTGTTTTTCCTTTTTGGAAATTAAATAATCTAAAATCTTATCTAATAGTCTCAATTTGTACCTCCAAAATCTGATCTACATACATATGATACTCTATGTATTGTAAATATACAAGTGTTACTCTGGAAATTTGATAAAAAATTTTCGTCACATAAGGGCAATTATGTAGCCAAAATGTGTATTTAAATTACGGAAAGGATATGATTTCGCCACATAATTTATGGATTATACAGCGGAAAATATCGCCACATAATTTATTTTGGAGGTTAGCTACATGGAAAGATATCTGAATGAGTTTATAAGAAAATTACAACTGGAAGGAAAATCTACCAATACAATCAAATCATATAAAGCACATATGCAGGAATATTTTCAATGGTTTAATGATAGTTTTGGAAATATCGAGTTCACAGGTCTGTATCGTTCAAATATTCAGGAATACAAAAACTACTTGAAAAATGTCAAGCGCACAGGAAAGGATGATCATAATCTGGATGGAAAGACAATCAATGCTAAATTATCAGCATTATCAAAGTACAATGAACTAATGCAGCCGGAAGATATAGTTATATCTAAATCGGATTATATAAAGATTCAGGAAAATGCAATCAATCCTACGGAAGTAACCAGGGAAGATGTGAAAGAGTTTCGACAAAAAATATTACAGTCTGAAGGTACTCATGCACTACGGAATTATACTATTGTAACCATTATGATGTATACAGGCTTGCGGATCAGTGAGGTATTGAGGCTAAAGAAAACAGATATCTCTACAGTTACAGGGGAGATCCGTGTAACAGATGGTAAAGGGGAGAAACAGAGAATAGTTATTGCTAATAGCAAAGTGACAGATGCTATTGGTGAGTACTTGCGACATTATAATAAGGAAGAAACTGAGTTGCTTTTCTATAATGCCCACGGGAAAATATTAGATCGTACAGCTATAAATAAGGTGTTTTGGGAGTTTAGGGATCAGGATAAACCTATTACTCCACATACACTACGGCATTATTTTTGTAGTTCCGCTTTAGAAGCCGGATATACAATAGCAGAGGTTGCAATGTTGGCGAGTCATTCTAATATCCATACTACTCTGAAATATACCAATCCATCTATGAAAAAGATCAGAGAACGTGCTGAATTTTTGTGAAATTTCAATGGTAGGTGGGGAAAACGATTCTCAAATGTGTATTAGATATATAGGAACGCAAAAAAGATAAATGGAGGGCTAGGAATATGAGTAGTAATAACATGGATTTAGCAAACAATGAGATTTTCAGACTAGGTATGGCAGCAGGTCGGCAGCAGTTAATGGATCATGTGATACACCAATATGAAATTGGGAAACCCATTGAGATCAATGGCAATCTCTTCTGGCTAAAGGATGCTAAACAGAATCTAATGGATATCATGGACGACATTGAGTCTACTTGGAATGATGAAAACGGATTGAATAAATTCATCGTTCCCATCAAACGCAGTTATACAAATAGCGAAGTTACCAGGGAAGTGATTATCCAAACAGATAAAGCTGAAACAGCTATGCTGATTGCTGTCGGAGATTTTCAGCACAACGGATGGATTGTAGATACAGATTATGAGAATTATAAACAGTTCAAAGGATAGGTGATTTTATGATTATTCAGCCGGAAAAGGGAACCCGCTATGTTAATGATCTTTTCTATGAAGCGGAAAGAAAACGGATTGTTATGTTTAATTGTGAATTTTTCCAGGCTGTGTAGCTTAGTAAAAAAGAAAATGATGTGCTGGTCTGGTTGTGCGGATGGGATGACTGGACAATTGATACTATTATATCAGCATTTAGGAAAGTGAGAGGATGATGAAGAAAGAAATTCAGCATACAACAGGGACAAGCAAAGAAAGAGTATATAGCTTTATTGTAGATTTTATTAAAAACAATGGATTTCCCCCGACTGTAAGGGAGATATGTGCCAGATGCGGTTTGAAATCTACATCCACAGCTTATGATTGTTTGGAAATGTTGGAAATGATGGGAAAGATTGAAGTAAGAAGGAAATCTCCAAGAGCTATATGGGTTTTAGGGTATGAATTTAGGAAAGCGGAGGACTGAAGATGAAGAGATACATAGTAGAAATTACTCGGACGGGGTATAGAGAAGTTGAAGCGAAGGACTGCAATAGTGCAGAAGAAATAGCAGATGATCTCAATGCTTGTGATGGTGTTGTGTGGTCAGATTTCGTAGATGTAGTTAGGGCATGGGAAAAAGATTATGAAGGTAAACGATGGGGAGATTTGTCATCGGAAGACAGGAGCTTCTTGTTATCTGATCATAAGCTGACAGATATTGATGCATGGGAAAAGGGAGAGCATAAAGAGTTTACAGGTGATGGGATGTGTTTTGTGGATCTGAATGCGGAATGTTGCTATATTAAAGGAATTGTCTATGATGGACAACTTTATATCAATGAAGATGATGTTATAGTTTGTTTGTGATTAGATGGTATATATGCGGTAAAATATGGAGGTGGACTTTAGAATGGAAAATGATAGAGTATGTGTATCAAGGTATTATCCGGTAGAGCAAATTAAACCAAACAGGATGTACATAGTACGGTATCATAATGTATTGTTTATTGCGAATGGAAATATATATGTAAGCTGTTCTGATCATGAGGATATTATGCATATAAGTACAAGAAATGTTTGTTGCTCAATTCATAATTTCAAGAAATGGGGCGGTATAGATAATCTAAAAAGATTTATAACTTTGAAAGGAAAAAAGAAAGTGAAAACTATAGCTGATTTGATAGATGCGGTTATGGAATGTGGTTATAGTATAGAATTAGAAGACTTTGAATATGGTGATATAAGAGATGATTCTTTACTAGAAAACAGTGATTATAAATACAGTATTGAAGATTTGAATTTTCATACGAATGACAAATTACATAGAGGTTTTGAAAAACTGGAGTCTCCTAAATATGGAATACAAATAGGAAAATATAATGATACAGAGATAAACTTTTGCTTGGATTTAGTCATCGGTGGGATAAGAAAAGATTTACCTGAATGTATATTAAAAGAGATAGAACTTGAGGTAAACAGATTATTTGAGGCGAATTTTCTAAAACCAGAAGATGTAAAAAAAAGAAGATTTACTTGCTATACAAAAGTACAGTTGTCTCATACCATTCGTAGAGATGGAAAACATACTTTTTATAGAAGCTACTCAATACATATAGAGATTGATAAAATTAACGATTATTATAATAATTTTGATTTAGATGATATGGATATTAAATTTTTGAAACATGCGGATTTCTATTTGTGTGACAGATCATGGACAAAAAAGCCGTTTGATGAATTTATAAAAAATGAAATATTCCATTAAAATGGTGTGCTTATAATCTAAGTGAACACAAACGACAAGCGTGATATTATGTGATCAGGCGAAAATGTTAGATGAAATGCTCAGTTTAAAGAAGAATGTCCAGAAGATTTATGGAAAGAAGCAAAGGAACTGATTATTAGTTTCATGTAGAAAAATAGGAAATAGTAAGTTATTAGAAAGCATTTGGATAGTAAAAAATCCAGATGCTTTTTTCTGTTCGATGATGTTCGGTAAAGTTGATTGCATGCATCTATAAACCTTGTAAAATAGTAGGTTTATGTGGATTGAGATAAAATATCTGCTGCTGGAATAATGAAAAATTAGTATTTTTTGCAGTCAGTTCGGTAGTGTATGTAAATATTATGTTTTGCTAGATGGGAAAATACCTGGAAATGCCGTGTTTTCAATGGTTTGCTTGAACTAACATGGCTGGTTTAGGTGGCTTGAAATGTGAGAAATAGTTAAAAAAATTGGCTTCGGTAATTGGTTCGTGGTATTTGCAGTTTGATCATGAAATGTAACTTTCTGTGGAAATATAAACCTACTGGAATGATAGGAATATAGTGAAAACGAGTGAATGTGGAATGAAAGCAGTGCAAGTATTGAATTTATAAGGGCTTGGGGTGGTGGGGTGGTGCTACTGGAGTTTTACTTTTTAT
>CAMWKN010000267.1 GCA_947174825.1 uncultured Clostridium sp. | reverse complement strand
CCTGCGGCACGTCTGCATGTGTCTGGGTAGTGGGATAGGTAATCAATGACTCCACTCCTCCCAGGCTCTCCGCAAAACGGATCATTCTAACCTTTTCCAAAATTGCCAGAGCATACTCCTTTTTCTTCAACTGGAAGGTCAGCATTGCCCCAAATCCTCTCGCCTGTTTTTTCATAATGGCATGACCCGGATGCTCTGGTAGTCCCGGATAGATTACTTTTTCCACAATCTTTTGCCCCCTTAGCCACTCTGCAATCTGTATGGCATTCTCCTGTGCCTTTTCCATGCGGATTCCCAAGGTCTTGATTCCCCGCAAAATCAACCAACAGTCAAAAGGCGCTAAACCTGCACCGGTGGTCTTAATGAGGAAACGCAGTTTTTCACGGATATCTTCCCTGCCGGTTACCAAAAATCCTGCCAAGGTATCATTATGTCCTCCCAGATATTTTGATCCACTATGTACCACAACATCTGCACCCAGCTCCAAAGGATTCTGAAAATACGGCGATAAAAAAGTATTATCCACAATCAACAAGATATGATGTCTTTTGGCAATTTCCGATAATTTGGCAATATCCGTCACATTCATCATGGGATTGGTAGGCGTTTCAATATAGACCGCCTTGGTGTGTTCGTTGATATATTGCTCCACATCCTCCTTGTAACAGTCTATCCGCGAAAAATGAATCCCGTTCTTTTCCGATACATGTTGGAATAAACGGATGCTGCCACCATACAGATCCGAATCCACAATCAAATGATCCCCTGGCTGAAATAGTTCCATCAACAGGGAAATTGCTGCCATTCCGGTTGACAAAGCCAGCGCATCAATCCCGTTCTCCAATGTCGCCACAACCTTCTCCAAATGCTCTCTGGTGGGATTTTGCAGTCTGGTATAATCAAATCCTGTACTTCTCCCCACTCCCGGATGGGCATAGGTTGCAGTCTGATAAATGGGATAACTAATCGCCCCATAGTGATTGATACTACCCTCATCCTCCTCTAAATGTAAACATCTTGTCTCAATTTCTCTTGCCATACGATCCCTCATTTCTATATTTTCTCCTGCTGCTCCTTTGCCAGTTCTATCCCTTTACGGACATAACCACTCTGGAACTGATGCCTGATCTTCCAGGCATAGCGATTATCTCCATCCACGAATTTGTCATATTCAAAATCCAGCACCTCCTGCACATCCATCTGCTGTTCCCGATAAAAACATTTCATCTCATCAATCATATTCATCGCCGCCTGTGCCACGGAGCAAATGCTTCCATTTGGCAGGGCAATTTTAACCGTTTTGAGATCATAATGGGCGGCATTCTTAAAATTCTGTACCGCCTGAATCTGATGTCTGGAGGTTAATTCCTGCTCCGGCTGACATGCCAGCCAAACCATTAATAACTGCGCAAACAAAATATCTCGTATCTCCACTCCCTCATCCCGAAGGGGATTCAGATCAAACATCCGCAATTCAATGTGACTGACACCATTTTTCCGCAGGGAATCCAGATTATTTTCACCTGCTGGCTTTAAGCGGATCGGATAATATAATTCCGATGGTGCCTTTAGCACACCCTCCTGCACATATTGCTCAATGCTATCCGTATAAGATTCAATATCCCGGTAATCCAGAACGGGAGCAAAATCATTCCAATATCCCAACTCACTGCAGCGCACCGAGGCAAGTCCCATAAAGACATCTTCTCCAAAGACTCCCTTTTCCACATAGGAACTGTCTAGCAATGGACTGGCGGCAGTAATTGCTGTCAGTATCCATCCATACACCGCCAGCCTGCCGGCTAAATTCAGGTAAAACTGATTTTTAAAGGTCTGGTAGTCATACTGTCCATTTAACGCAAATGCCTGCTTTAGCAAATCCTCCCCAAAGGAATAATTCACATGTATTCCCGAAAATGTCATTTTATATCTGCCGTATTTATCAGAAAGATAATCCCGATATACGGTTTTAAATTTTTCCATTCCCGCAAAAGAAGCCACCGGTATATCGTTCTCATTACGGATATAAGGAGGATTGGAAAAGGGCCACAGATATTCCCGTTCTGGAAGATTCTTGAGTGTTTTTTGAATCGTCCTATAATGCTGATACAATTCCTGCACCGCTTCCTCTGCCGTGGGGTGAACCCCTGTATTAATTTCTGTCTGGTTCTCACAAAAATCTCGAACAATGGCGTCATTATCTTCAAAAGGATGCCCTGTATGGGCAAATGTCCCATCCTCCAACACCCGCAGACTTTCTTTTTCCAGCCCAAACAAGCCGTCCAGAATATGATCTCTGATATATGTATCCTCGATCTGTAACATCTCATTTCCTCCTTGTAAACACTCACTTCCAATGCTGACGCTTCCACCTTTCCAAGCTGCCAGCTTTTATAATGCTGAAAAATCCAAAAAGAGCAATCTCATCTTTTCCGGATCTTCCACGTATTCGCAACCATGATCGGTTCCTTGATATACCAGGCTGCCCTGCTGATATGCCAATAAGGTGTTCAGTGGCAATGCCTTCCATCTCCCATCGTCTAATGGCACCGTGGAAAACACCACACCTCCATCCCGTTCCGACAAATACAAGCTATCCTGTAAATTGCTATGGACATAATAATATTCTCCGTCATAAATTAATAAATTTAATTTATTTTCCTCTGCTATCTCACAGATAATTTCATCCACAACCTGAAAACGTTCGCTGCCTGACAGGGAACGCCCTAATTCATCCTGCTTGTGATTAACTTGCTCTATGATATAGTATAAAATCCGTTCGCTGTCGGTCTGCCCCTCCTGCACATAAAAAAATGGATTCAAAACCGCTGCTTCAAAAATAGTTCCGTTATGTGCCAGTGTCCAGCTTCGTCCGGAATTGTCCTGCCGTACAAAAGGATGGCAATTATCATATTCCATATTTCCTTTGGTGGCTAAGCGGATATGGGCTATCATGGTATCTGCTATCACTGGCTTTTCCAGATAAGACTGTAATCTGGCACTTTTATTGGCGGTAACTGCCTGCTTTTCTACACAAACCACATTTTTATGGAACAATGCCATTCCCCATCCATGGGGATGTCTGTCGGCATGTGAAAAAAAAGTATGTAATAATGAATTCAGCCTTATCTTCTGCGGAGCGCTTACTCCAAATAATTCACACACAGCTCATCCCCTCCTTTCCGTGTCAAGTCGATATAGGGAAGCCCTGACAGATTCTGCTATCCTATCATTTCGCTAACATTTCCCATCTATTCCATCAACAATAGTCAATATCTGCCCTTTTCATAAACCTATCTACTGCATAGGTTTATATTACGCTTAAATACGTTATCTGTCTAATGCCAAAAAACTGCCGCAGGTTATAGCCTTTCACTATAACCTGCGGCATCCCACACTACGTATTATAACATCGCCCTGTCTCGAAATTTCTCAATCTCCTCTATGTACTTTTTTCCAATCTCACTGATCCGGGAATCCTTTCTGGAAATATAGCCAATCGTCATTCGCTCCTGGGAATCCAGTTTAATTGCAGCATAATCCGACCCGTTTAATTCCTCACAGATAATGCCGGAACATAGAGTATAGCCATTACTTCCCACCATCAGATTCAACAAAGTCGCCCGGTCACTTGCCTTTATCATTTTCTTGTATTGATAGGTACTAAGTACTTCTTCCGCAAAATAAAAGGAATTATGTTCACCCTGGTCAAAAGATAGACACGGATACTCCATCAATTCATCCAGGCTAATCTGTTTTTGATCTGCCAAGGGATGTCCCTTCCATAAATAAACATAGAGGCCACAATCAAACAATGGATGAAAAACCAGACCATACTCCTGAAATAATTTTCCTAACACACTTTGGTTAAATTCATTGATATATAGGACGCCCAATTCCGATTTATGGTTTTTCACATTGTCAATAACCTGATAGGTGGTATCCTCATAAATCCCAAATTCATAACTATCCATTCCAAAGTAATTCATGGTCTCAATAAATGCATTGATGGCAAAGGTATAGTGCTGTGTAGAAACGCTAAACTTCTTCTTGACCTCCTTGCGGCTGATATAGCGGGCATCCAACAATTCATACTGCTCCAGCACCTGTATCTTATAAACATCTGACGCTGCCGACGAAAAGCCTAGTGTAGATCTCGTTGGTAGCA
>CAMWKN010000266.1 GCA_947174825.1 uncultured Clostridium sp. | reverse complement strand
CATAAATGTCACTTAAGCAAAATCAAGGTGGCTCAATGCCGGGCCGGTATACTGGCTCACTCCTAACCACAATGTCGGCTCTGAACAATCAAAACATTCAAATTTTTCTTTAAAATCGCACACAGCGATACGATTTAACGCTATTGTAACTTTGTAAGTTTATCCTGATTATAGATGGATTATCCTACTGTAATTATGAGGGGATGACTCTGTCCCGCTGCCAGCTAAAAATTTCATAAGAACTCTCCTAAGATAATTCTTGGGAGAGTTCTTGTTCATATACTATACTTCTTTCGCATATTCTGCTGCATATCAAACAGGATGTCTTACTCAAGATTAAACAAGAGCTCTATTTATCTCCTATATAATCACAAACATCTTATTTACAAGTTCTGTCATAGCATTTCCCATCTCGGCGGAGATTACTTTCGCAAAATCATCAGTTGCAAAATACTTAAGAAAGTTCTGCTGCATTTCCCTTATCGTCTGATCATAGGTGATAAACGGCTGGTTGTATTTGTCATCTACCATCTTTTTGATCACTGGATTCCCATACGACAGATTATATGCCACCCTATCAATTACCATATTATACTTCTCCGATGAAGCAAAATAATGTCTGAAAATCAAATGCAGTTTCTGTATCTTCCTTGCACTAGAGGGAAGTCCGTCAAATACCGCCGGATTAATATCAGCAAAGGCAAATTTTGTAATTTCCTCGTTAGAATCAAGCTCCTCTATCATTTTATCAAGCTCGACTTCTTCCATGTTAGTGGCCAGGGTCTTTATAGCCTCGGTCTCGTATAATGAAAGGAACTTCGGCACATTACGTTCCAACACCATTTTAAGCATTCCTTTCATGTTTATGCTGAAATTACCATATACATATGCATTTGTTGCATATCCCAGACCAATCTGCAGATTCTCATAAAATCTTACAACACTACGACCATGTATCCTTCTTGTATCAGTAATCTGGTATCCATTAACAACTGCCTTGTCTTTTGTGAGAGTCCCCTGAATCTGGTTAAATTCACCGCTGATAGCTCTATCGTTTATTTTGATCTCAACTGCAGGCAAATCGGCATTTTTTACAGTAACAAATAATGGTAACCTCATTCCTTTAGGAAGTATCCGCATCTGTGTTTCCTGTAGAATTGTATTGATAAAATTATACAATCCATCCTGTGTAAACTTTTCTCTAAGCCCATCATCTACCCCTCTGAGAGCTTTTTGAATAGGATCAATATCCTCTTCCATATATCTGATGGAAAGCCAAGTTGCCCTGTCCTGCTGTAAGTACGAAAGATATTCCTTGATACTCCCTTCCATTGTTGCTATTGCAGCAAATATATTCCTTGTAAAGTCATTCTGCGTAAGTTCCACGGTTTCACGATCTGCTTTATTAACTATATTACTGATAACCCTGTCAGCCTTGGTAAATATAACATTGATAGGAATATCGAGTTTTCTTGCCTTTCCAATCTTTTGGCTGACTGCATCGCAACACCTGATGATCACATCATTTCTTTCTTCCAGATTCATTAAAAGTAAAATACAATCAGGACTACAATTTAGTGCAATATCCAAAGCATCTTTCATAGAAATATTATCCATGCTGACCTGATTCAGTCCCATTGTATCACGCAAACAGAACCTTAACGGAATTCTATCGTCAAACATCTTAATCAATTCTTCCCGTGGTCTGCATGCCATGGTTAAGTCTTCGATAACTAAACTGAACGGTTCATATGGATCAAATATCTTTTGCAATATATCCCCGCCATATGGAAGTTCATTGCAGTCTGCATTCACACTATACTCATGTACTGCTACAATATTTTTAACATCTCCCATACATGAAGCCAGACGTCTTGTTATGCACTCACCAATACCCGCTAACCATAATTGATATTCTTCTAATAAAGCCGGGTTAAGCTCACCCCACATGTCCTCCATAACAATGTTACGAATTTCTTCGATAGAAACTTTTCTCTTGTCAGGCTCTTTCTTTTTAGCCTTTACACGATTCATGAATGATTCTTCCACATTTTCAATTTCAAATAATGCTGTACGAATTACCATTTTAAATCTTTCAATGGAAATGTCTTCTGCGAGTTTTCCTAAATGATATGCTGCATCTGCCGGCTCCAATACAGCAGCAAATACGTTCTCATCAATCGCATCCAATGTATCTTCTGCATCATAGTCATTTGACACAAACTGCTTGGCAAGCATCTCCATAACCTTGATATGAATAGCTTTTGCAGAAAAAGCCTTTTCCTTGATTTGGAGAGAGAAGTACTCATTTTTTTCAATTCTTTCATCAAATAAAAAGTTACATGGAATAATTGTTGTTTGACACTTATCCCCCACTCCCACAAGAATATATTTAATTATCTTATGGTTAACCAATGCATAGATCAAAGTGCTTTTTCCAGACGATGTCGGACCTATAACAACAATCGACTGTGCAGTCTTAATTCGCTTATGCGCTTCTCCTGGCATAAGTCTTGCAATTTCCTGTTTTTTCATACAAAAAACCTCCTTGTAAAATATCAGACATGACATTTACAAGGAGAGTATAAAATAAAACCGTGCGTATGCACGGGCTTCAATCCTATAATCTCTCGCCGCATACTCGATAAAGGTGGTGTTCCTAACATCTAGTATTACAATGACTTCGACTCAGCGTTTTCGTAGTTCGCATCTTGTAGAGTCATATCTGTAATTACAATATACGACCTCAACACTAAAATGTCAAGCTCTTTTTTATTCTTTTTATCTTCTTTTTCTTGAAAGTTTTCTTGAAATAACTTCTACACAAAAAAGAGCTGTTATACCAAATGTTGACATAACAGCTCTCTTAACACCTTTCTTTGTCAATGAGTCTTACAGATTCTGGCGGATGATCCGTGTGATAATCCCCACTGCCACTCCCCGTTCCTCATCAATCTTCGTCACGGCAAAGCTCACATCATCCTTTTTCCCGGGTGTCCTGTAATCATAGCAGGCATGAGCCACCGCATTGGCACCATTCGACAGCCGGATATATACCACCCCTTTATGAACATCCGTTACCTTTCCGGCATACTTGCTCTGGACACGGCATTTTTTCAGGTTTTCATGGTGTGTGTCCTGGGTCACGCTCTTGACATCCGCCTTAACGCCCATATCCTCCAGACTGTCACGCCGCACGCTTAAAATGCGCACCAGCACCTGGTCCCCCACGGAAAAACGCTCATGTGCATCCCCGATCCAGTCCCATGCCAGGTCACGGGCCATGATGGAGCATTCCACTCCAAATATCTCCACCCGGATGACCTTTTCCGCCACGGCTATCACCCTTGCCTGGACGATCCTCCCCTCATAGACACGGTACATTCCTTCCGCATCCGTATCCAGATAGAAGATCTGCCGCTTTTTCAGCATGGCTTCCCTGCGGCTGGCCACCACACTGCGCGTCTTGGAATCAATGCCTTTCACAATGAAGTCTATCTCCGCACCCAGCATATTGCCGAGGACTTTGTTCTGGCGCAGCATCAGCTCCGCATATTCCTTTCCGGAAGGGCTGCGCCCCTGGACCAGATTGATCATCATCTCCTTTAAGGGGATCACGATACGGAACCCCTTATAGTCCACGATCACAATGGTCTTGCCGCTGTCTGTCTGCTCAATGCCGCCAAGCTGCCCGGTCAGTATCCTGCGGGTCCGGTAGGCATTATGAATCTCATGCCAGATAACCTCCTCCCTGGCCTCTTCCGTTTCCACTTCCCCACGGCTCTCCAGGGTCAGCACGGGCGTCTCTGCCTTTCTTGCCCTGGACGGTCGGCGGGGTGCTGCCGCAGCGGTCTGCCTTTCAGAAATATCTGCCGTTTCTGCCTGGCTGTCCTGGACTGTTTCACCGGCTCTTTCCCCGCCTTCTGTTTCACTGCCAGTTTCCATGCCCTCTGATGTCTCTGCCATTGTTTCTTCCGATACATCCTCAGATACATTGCCATCTCCGGTCTCCGCGGGCATATCTCCCTCCTGCTGCCCCTCTGCAGCCTGGTCGCCGCCTTTCTTTTTTCGGGAAGTGCGTTTGGTTTTTTCCGGTTCAGTGTCCCCTGCCTCCACGTCGGGAACTGTCCCAGGGGCTGCCTCCACCTCCTCGGCGGCAGTGGCCTGCTGTT
>CAMWKN010000265.1 GCA_947174825.1 uncultured Clostridium sp. | reverse complement strand
CGCTGGGATGGCTGCAGATCTTCCAAGGGGGAGACAAGGCAAAGCATTGGTATTGGCGGCTGGTTATAGAGATATTTCAGATTTATATAATAAAATGATACCGATATTCTGGGGACCTTTTAAAGTTTTTATTTCAAACAATATTCAGACAGCGGAATATGCTAAAAACGTAACTGCTTCCGTGTATGTAATCGGTTCAAAAGCAGATAAAACATTAAGTGCATCATTACAGGAAAAATTGTTGGATTGCTTTGGAAATTCCCAGTTAAAAATATTTGATGATATTACGCACGAAAATTATTTCATTTCAGAAGAGGTTGTCAAATATATAAATAGTGTAATTGATCCAATCTAGTATAAAATATCAATCAATTAATCAATTATTCGACATGTGAGGAAATGCGGGAAGGGATAGAGAATTGGAGGGATTGGCATTATAACAATTGATGAGTTGTGCAAAACTATAAATTATTCTGGTTATTATTTATTTCCAGATAATATAGAAAAAGTATTGCTTGAAATAATTCCAATTAAATATTCAAAAACAAATGAATTACATTATTGCTGGTCACATTTTGAACCATGTCATAGATTGGAACTAAAATTAGACCTACTAATGAATTTTATTTAAAAATGGAAGAAAGTTTATTCGATACTGAAGATATGGTTTTTTTAGCGATTGATGCTGATTGTATTATAGAATAGGTTGATTCTGATAGAGATTAGAAAATTGCTTCTAATTTTAAAAAAGTATTATTGGGAATTAGATGAGATATATATAGCTAGTATAAAATATGATTGGTTAATATCTGTAAATCATATGTTTGAATTTAATTTTATAGGGGATGGATTGATAAAATGTGTGAAAGAGGAGATTTTAAGCAATCAAATTCAATCTCTTATTATAGATAGTGTGGAATATAGGTGATAGTTGCAGGAGATCAAGGTACAGCAACAGTAGAAATAGAAATGGAAAATAAATATGAAAGAGATTATGGCTACAATATTTATGGCAGGCATATTTGTTGTCTGTACTGCAGAGGGGATTAGACAATTTAACATAATTTATCCAATCCGTTATGGAAAAAATCATGTAGAACTTAACGGAATCATGGTGGGGGAGCAGGATATGAAAGTAGGGCGTTATCGATGCATTCAGAAGATTCCTGTCATTCAATTTATTTGGAAAGGAAAAACCTATGAGATTGCAGATAGAACAAGTTATATTCATAGAGATTACAAGGTTGGCGATGAAGTAATTGTTTGTTATAATCCCACAAAAAATGAAAATGTTGCGATCATAAAAAGGGGAAAATTTGCTAGCGAAACATTTGGGGTGTGGTTATATTGGTTTATTACAGCAATTGGTGCTTTTTTTGGTATGACACTGGGAATTTTAGTACTTATGAAAGTAATTGGATAAGTGCCAAAAATGTTTAAGGTAAATGAAAGAAAATAATGGAATAGGTTTTGAAGTGGGAAATAGCAACCCATATAAATCTACATTAAATGGCGAAAGACAGAAGTATCTGGAACGCTTTGTCAGGAAACTTGTGGAAATAGGGGAGACTGCCATGAAAGAGGAACTTGTAGTAGTCAGGAGTATGTAACAATAGAAGAATAGGAACAGTATTTTCAAGAATAGTGTAACAGTTTACGAAGCAGCCAAACAGGCTGGTGGAGGGATGATTATATGATTGAAGAATTGAAAATTTGGATTAAGAAAAGATTTCAATGTAGTTTGCCACAGATATATTATGATATGTTAATTAGTGGTAAATTGCAGGAATATAAAAATCTATCTTTTTGTTTTATTGAAAACGATGCCAAAACATCAGCAGACGTTCATTTTTGGTATGCCTATGATAAGGATGTAAGTTTTAAAGAAACATACAATATTTATCTTAAAAATGGTGTAATCAGCAAAAATTATTTTCCAATTGGGGAAGATAGCTTTGGGGATTTGATTTGTTTTTATATGGGAAAGAGAAATCATGGGGCGATTTACTTCGTGAACCATGAGCTTTTTTCCGGAAATCCAATTAAGGTGAATGATACCTTTGAGGAATTTATTCACGGTTTAGGGAATTATGATGGTTTGTGTACTGCGCCTGTCAAAAAGGAACAGAAGAAAAAAGAAGTACCAGAAAATATTAATGTGGACCAGGAGCAGACGAAAAAAGAAGTGCCAGAAAATATTAATGTGAACCAGGAACAATATGTTGCCTTTTTTCAGGAAATCAAGAAAAAACTGCCAGAAAAGCTGATTGAAGTTATGGAAGAGAGAGGCGGGGAATATATTCCAAGAAGAATGAATTACGAGGATCATGGAACACGTGTCAGTCAAATAACGAAGATATTTTTTGATTACTCTGAATCCTTGAAAAAATATAAGGAATGCCAGAAGATTAAGAAAATTAAAAATAATTATCTTCCATTTATGCAATGTGTATGCGATTCGGATTTTTTTTGTATGAAATGTGGGGGGAAATATGCAGGTGCTATTTATCAATATGACGGCATTACAGATCAATTATATCGTGCATATGAGGACATTGAAACATTTTTAATCGAGTTGGAAAATGGACCGGAAGTTGAGTTGAAAGTTTAGGTGTTTGAAGTTGCTGTCTGCAAAAGAAAACAAGTGAAAAGGAGTAATATGGATTTATTTGAATATATGCGGGAACAGAATCAGGAACAGGAATCTCCTCTGGCGTCCAGGCTGCGGCCGACTGCCTTAGAAGAGGTAGTGGGGCAGGAACATATTATTGGCAAGGATAAGCTGCTATACCGGGCGATTCAGGCAGATAAATTGAGTTCCATTATATTGTATGGTCCGCCGGGAACAGGCAAGACCACTTTGGCAAAAGTCATTGCCCATACCACCAGTGCAGAATTTGTACAGATTAATGCTACATCTGCCGGAAAAAAAGATATGGAAGCCATGGTCAAGCAGGCCCAGGATAATGCTGGCATGTACCAGAAACGGACAATCTTGTTTATCGATGAGATCCATCGTTTTAACAAAGGGCAGCAGGATTATCTTCTTCCCTATGTGGAGGATGGAACTATTATTTTAATTGGTGCCACAACGGAAAATCCCTATTTCGAGGTAAATGGAGCGCTTTTGTCCCGTTCCATTATTTTTGAATTACATGCCCTCTCCAAGCAAAATATTGCCACTCTGCTACGTCGTGCGGTGGAAGATCGGGAGCGGGGGCTGGGATCTTATGAGGCGAAACTGGATGAGGATGCTCTGGAATTTTTGGCAGATATGGCAAATGGAGATGCCAGATCGGCGCTGAATGCCATTGAACTGGCAGTTCTGACCACGGATCGTGCAGAGGATGGTGTTATTCACATAAATTTGGATGTGGCACAGGAGTGTATTCAAAAACGTGCGATACGCTATGACAAAACAGGGGACAACCATTATGATACGATTTCTGCCTTTATTAAAAGCATGCGGGGATCCGATCCAGATGCAGCGGTTTATTATCTGGCAAGGATGCTTCATGCCGGAGAAGATATCAAATTTATTGCCCGAAGGATTATGATCTGTGCCTCTGAGGATGTATCCAATGCAGATCCCCAGGCTTTGGTGGTAGCGGTTAGTGCAGCCCAGGCGGTGGAACGGGTGGGAATGCCAGAGGCACAGATTATTCTGGCTCAGGCGGCAAGCTATGTGGCATGTGCGCCAAAGAGCAATTCAGCGGTAACAGCCATCAGTGAAGCGATGCAGGCAGTGCAGAAGGAGAGGATCTCGGGAGTACCATCCCATCTGCAGGATGCACACTATGGCGGTTCTGCAAAGCTGGGGCGGGGAACCGGATATCTTTACGCCCATGATTTCCCAAACCATTATGTGAAACAGCAGTATCTGCCGGATGAACTGGTGGGCAGAAAGTTCTATCTACCATCGGAGCAGGGGTACGAGAAACAGATCCGGGAACATCTGCAGAAGATTAATGAGGAAGCAGAGTGATTTCGGTATGGCGAATATATTGTGACTGTATGCTGCAACAGATGCCGCAAGGCGAAACTTTTGTTCTTACAAACATTGCATTATGTGCAACAAAACGATAGCATAAATGCTGACGCAGAAAGGCGGATAAAAAAATGAAACAATTCAAACGAATTTTAGCGATTTTGGCGGTGGTAATCATAGCAGGAC
>CAMWKN010000264.1 GCA_947174825.1 uncultured Clostridium sp. | reverse complement strand
GATTTGTACTGTAGAGGACATTTTCTTAGAAATAGGGAATGTCCTTTTGTATTATTAGGGCATTTGCCCTATTTTGCAATTGGAGTTTCTCAACAGAGAAATGTAGCGAAGAAAAAAAATAAAACCACTTGCTATGCGAGTGGTTGGGATAGCTTATCCGTATGGACAACAATAATAGTTTATCACACACTAAATGAAATTCTAAGTATCATATAGTATTTGCACCAAAGTATAAAAGAAAAAATAGCATATGGAAAGTTAAAATTTGTTAAAAGAGTATGTGGGAGTAAATACTTAATAAAAATGCTTCTGGAGGGATGATACTATATACATTACTTAATGTAAGATTAGAAAAAGAATATGTTCAAAAAATGAAAATAAGTAGAGAGGATTGTCTCCTGCTTATTTTCATTTTCTGGCGCTACATACTCTAGAAGGTCAGTGATAGAGCAGTCTAAGGAATTACAAATTCTAACCAGAACGTCAGTGTCAAGGCGTGTAATATTATTATCCATATAATCTTTAAGCTGTGAACGTTGTAATTCTGCCCGCTGGCAAAATTTGTTTTTGCTCAAACTTTGGGGGAGTTAGGGAGATTGGGGAAGGAAATTTACACAGGTTGGGAAGAGCTTCAATACGATATCTCTTGTAATTTGACTTTACCAATGATAAATAATATTATAAGATGTAAAAAGAGAATTATTATCATATTAATAAATCCAAATTTGGCTTTTGAGGGGAAATTATATTCATAAACGATTATGAGGAAAGCAGGAGGCAATTGTGGATGCTCAATATAGGAATATGTGATGATGGCTTGAATACTTGCGCATTTTTTGAATCGACGATTCGAAAATATGCGAAGAAGAAATTGCTGCAGGTACAGGTGGAGTGTTGGAATTCCGGGGAAACTTTAAAGAATGCCTTGATGAATGGCGACCATATTGATGTATTATTTTTGGATATAGAAATGTATAGGTTGAGTGGAATTGATATTGGAAAGTATATACGCAACCAGATGGATGACCATTGTATGCAGATCATTTACATATCGGGAAAATTTTTTCATGCAAAAGATTTATTTCAAGTGCAGCCAATGGACTTTTTGGAAAAACCTGTTACAGATGTTCAGATTGAAGCCGCACTTGATCTTGCGGTAAAATTGACCGGTAAATGGAATAGACGGTTTGAGTATAAAGTGGGCAAGGAGTATTATTATCTGCCATATCGGGATATCCTTTATTTTACCAGTTATGGCAGAATGATACGAATTATGTTGGCAAATAGTCCAAAGGATGCAAAAAGGGGTTGGAAGGATTCTGTGTTTTTAGAGGATGACAATAAAATAGAATTTTACGGAAAAATGACTAAGGTGCTGGAAAAACTTCCAGTAGGATTTCAGCGGATTCATCATTCCTACATTATTAATACAATGTACGTCAGAAGATATCAATATGATCAGGTGGAACTAGCTACAGGATGTGTTTTGCCGATTAGCAAAAGTTATCGAAAAGAAGTCAGGCATCAGATTTTACAAGAGGGATAAAACATGGTTAATGGAATTGTGTATTTGATTTGTAATTTATTTCGGATCTATTTAATCAGACAGTTTATTATTTTGTTTTTCGATAATGTCACGGTTTCCGCAAAAATGGAAAGAATTTGTTATGGAATTTTCTTTGTGATCAACAGTGGTTTGTATCTGGAATTTCATACTGCCTGGATCAATCTGGTCTCTAGTCTGGCAGGAACTTCAATATTAATTTTATTATATACGAGAAGGTGGAAGTATCTTTTGTTTGTCAGTGCAATGGCAGATGGATTATGTGCAGGCTGTGATGTAGTTGCGACAGGATTATTACTGCCGGCGTATAAGGATGGACAGAAAATAGATTCTTTTTCTTTTATCATCGTAGACATGGTAATGATGGTGTGTGTATTATTGACGAATAAGATTTTTGATCTGAGAAAAAAGCAGGAAAATCTTCCCAGTGTATGTCTTATTTTTGTTCCAGTTTGTAGTGTGGGTATAATTTGCTATATGACACATACCCATAAGTATTTGGCATCGGAATATATCATTATCAGTACAGGAGTTTTGATCATTAATTTTATTGTTATCTATTTGTATCATATGATGTTAGATTATATGATACAGAAGAATGAAAATAAAATGCTTCATCAGAAACTGCATAGTTATGCCAATCAGCTGGATGTGATTCTGGATTCTGAAAAGCGGGTTAAGCAATTAAGACACGATATGAAGCATCATTTAACAGAGATTAAATTACTGGCGAAACAGAAACAGGATACTGCTGTGGAGCAGTATATTGACACGATGACGGAATATATTCATAATCCGAAAGAGATTGTCAATTCCAATAACACGGAAATTGACAGTTTATTAAATTATATGCTGGACAAAGCAAAAGAGGATGGGCTAGAGGTGTCAGCAGATGTTCAGATTCCTGATGATTTGACCTGTTCTTTTGAGATTAATGTGATACTGGGGAATTTACTGGATAATTCCATTGATGCGGCTCTGCACAGCAAGGAACGGAAAATGTCTGTGTACATTCATTTGAAGCAAGGTGTATTGAAAATTAGGATTGAAAATAGTTTTGATGGGATTGTCCAAAAACAGGGTAAATTCATTACGACAAAAGCAGATAAAGAAAATCATGGCTATGGTATTCAGAGTGTAGAGGAAATGGTTCGACGCTACGACGGAGAAATTCATTTTTCTGTGGAAGATTCTTTCTGTGTCAATGTTGTTTTGTACATGTAGATATGCAAGGTGTTGTGCATTTTATCTATTCCTGCGAAGCAACAAGCTATGGTAAGTGTTATGGCTCGCTCTGGTTCTGGAGATCTTGCATATAATGTAATAGTCGGCGGGCTACTTCAATTCCCTCATGATCAAGATAAGAGACATCAATGATTTGTTCATTGGTTCTTCCGATTAGAAAGTCAGTAGTTACTTGAAACAGATCTGCGATATGGGTTAATTTATCGATACAAGGACTATTGGTGCCCATTTCCCAGGCATTTACAGTAGAGCGTGTAACTGATAATTTTCGTGCCAATTCAGATTAGGTAAAACTATTTGCTTCCCTAAGTCCTTTGATTCTTTCTGCCGTTTTCAGTACCATTGATTGTAACCTCTTCTCTATTTTTAATCTTAGTATACAAAACGACAAGTGCGAAAAGATTGTCTATAGTGATATTATTAATTGACAAAAGTCCTTATATCTAGATTAAAAAGTCTATTTTTTACAATCTTGTATCCATTTTATGACATATTTCGGCATAATCTTTCATTTTATTTTATAATATTACATGGTTTGATTTTAGAAGACCTTTACGGGACAGACAGGTATATGATTTTGTAAATGTCATTGCAAAATCATATACTGATGTCTGTTTTGTAGAGGTAAGGTTTCTATATCAGTCAGTGTGATTAATTTCAGGTTTCGAAGGAGGTTACATGTTATGAGAAAGTCAAGTAAAGAAAATAAGATTAAATCTATGATTCGTCAGATGGCTGTAAAATCCGCAGAAAAGGGAGCAAATGATGCGTGCTTTTTGATTGCTTATCAGCCAAAAGAATCCGAAGCTGTAAAGCGTATGCGAAAATTCTAAAATGTGGTTGGTATCAAAAATAACAGATTTGCTTATAGATGAGAATATGTCTGAAGATGACCAGAGTATCATCCAGTATGGTTTGGAACGAATCATTGAAAATCTGATTGGCTGTATTATTTTAGTGCTGATTGGCAGTGCATTTGGCAACGCATTCCAGGGATTGCTGTTATGGATCTTTTTGTATCCCTTGCGAAGTAATGCTGGAGGGTATCATGCGTCTACCAGAGTCAGATGTGTACTGATTTCTACCATTGCTGTATTTGCAGTTTTTGTATTCTGGTATGAATTTCATTGTCGTTTGGGTACCCATATGGTAATTTTCCTGGTCAGTGCTTTCGTGATATGGTTTTTGGCTCCTGTTGGGAGTCGGAATAAGCCATTAAACAAGACAGAAAAAAGTTATTTTCGAAAACGAGTTCGGCATATTTTGGTGTTCGAACTTTTTTTGGGGGGTTTGGCTGTCTGGATGCAGTGGATGGATGTGTTTAGGTCAATTGAGCTGGCGTGTGTGATTGTGGGTATATCGGTATGTGTGGGGA
>CAMWKN010000263.1 GCA_947174825.1 uncultured Clostridium sp. | reverse complement strand
GCCAGCATCAGACACCCATTATGCACTACTATATTGACAATGGTTTTAGTGGTATACGCTTTAATAGATCAGCATTTAAGCAGATTATCCAGGATATCCTTGCCGGTAGAATCGAATGTATCGTTGTCAAAGACCTTTCCAGGCTAGGCCGTAATCATGTCACCGTTGGCTACCATCTGGAAATTTTCTTTCCAAGACAGCACATCCGGTTTGTATCCGTCAATGACCAATTTGACACCATCGATGGTATAACCAATCTGAATAAAGAAGTTCCTATTCAATCAAGAGTTCGAATCCCATTCATCAATCTGTTCAATGAGCAGGTATCCGTTGAAACCAAAATCAAAGTGAAGGAGCTATTAGATATGAAAGCACAGCGTGGAGAATTCATTGGACCAAGAGCCCCATTTGGTTACCAGAAATCCAGAGAGACTCCAGACCAGCTTATCCCTGATCCGGCAGCAGCTATCATCGTTCAGAAGATTTTTGAGATGGCTGCGAACGGCGCTGGCGTAACCGGCATCGTCCGATATTTGAATGAACGGGGTCTTCCTACTCCGATTCAGTATGCCAGATCTAATGGTCTGAGCGGAAACTACAACGATGGAGATGGGAATTGGAACAGTCGATCTGTGAAGTACATTCTTACCAATCGCACCTATACTGGCATGCTGGTACAAGGGAAGGAAAAGCGGGTCGTAAAAGCCACCCATGAACCGCTGGTCGATTCTGGTACATTCGATGCCATTCAAAAGGCATTTCAATCCAGGGCTTACAATGTAGTCCCCAAAGGACAATCAGCAGATAATATTTTAAAGGGTAAGGTCATATGTGGGTGTTGTGGCGGAAAGATGCAGCGCAAGCGGGGCACCAATCATGCCGATTGGCATTTCTTCACCTGTATAACAAAAAATCGCCTGGGGGCTGATAAATGTACAGGAATGTACGCCAGGGAAGAAGATATTTTCAATGCAATCTACCGTCAGTTAAAAGTCTATGTGAGCGAGCATTATATTACGGATTCGCAGCATAAACAGCAGATTCAGCAATTCAACGATAAGATTTTTGCGCTTGCCCAGAGCAACGAAGAGACATGGACAAATGCAATGGAACGCTACGAGCAATATGTTCGAGGTGAAATCAATAAAGAGGCACTTCGTGTAGCATTAGATGCCGCGCATGATTCAAAGGCTGTGCTTGCTGAAACTTCAAAACAAAAAGTGGCCTATGACAAAGAGTATAGCATATTTTGCAAGCTTCTGTCTGCCAGTGATAAGAATATCCCACTCAGTAAGATTGTGGACTGCATTAATAAAATTGTAGTAGACACCGGTGGGAAAATCATGGTAAAATGGAATATATGTTAGATACTCTTTTTGAAAATTTAATTAAATAACTTACAAGCATAACATTCCCAACAGTTAGGCTGATAAAGTGAGTGTTTATAGATTAGAGGTACTGTTTATGAATCAAAATAAATTCCCAATAGAATGCGAGGAATACGAAAAAGAAATAGATCGTTTAACCATTCAAAAGGATTATGACGGGTTACTTGCATATCTGAAAAAAGTTGAAGTGTTTTCTGAATCTCATAGCACTCCGGAATATGCCCCCATTTTTTATTGTCTCGGAACGGCTAACAGCACATTGGCAGGTCATTTTAAAGCAGAAGGAGCAAGCCAAGACGCCAATAAGTACCGAAAGCAATCTCTATATTACCAGAGAAAAACTTTGTCTATGCTCGATCAATTTGATAATAGCAATGCACTATTGCTTTGTGCATGCACTAATTATGCAAATGATTTGGATGCATGCGGGAGAGTGATTGAGGCTCTTAGATTTTATCGCAAAGCAATTTCCTTAAATCCAAGGTTTGGAATGGCTATTGGCAATTACGGGCGGGCATTAAGCTCCTATGCAAACTTGGTAAATGATTCAGGTCATTATTGTGAGCTACATTGTTATGCTTATCAGGCCATAAAGCGTGCATTGGAAGTTTCTGACTCCAATATGCACAACCAGGCAATTGAGTTTTTTCAAGAAATGATTAGTGAGTATGAGGCATCCCCGGGGAAAGACCAATTACTGATGCCCATCAAATTTGAAGAATATGATTTAGGAGATGCGGCAGAACAGAAGTATAGAAAACGGTGTCTTAGAAATCATTTTTTTCTTAATCCATTAAATGACGTAATTGCCCTTGAAACAGCATTTGCCCATGATCCGCTGACAATCACACAGTATACAGAGTATGTTGACCGTGATGAAGTTTCTGACAAAAGTAGCGGAGAACCACCAAGGTGGTTTTCGATGCTTAATCAATTAAAAGAAGAGTATATTTACTCCAGGTTTCTATGCTATGAGGGTTCTGAAAAAATTAGGGAATTGCATTATGCTGATAAAAATGTTAAGTTGTCGCTTTCGAGTTATGACTATGTGAACTATTCTATTAGATTGGAGCAGATAAAATCTGCATTTAAAAATCTCTTTTCAATTTTTGATCAAATTGGTTTTGTAATCAATGAATTTTGGGGGCTCGGATTCCCGGAGCGAGAAGCTGATGCAGCACGTGTATTCAAGTGTAATAAATATCCAAAGGACAATATTGCGTTGATGGCTATATATTGGAGTTACTGTGAATTTAGTGAAAAGTTTGGAAATGCCGATAGTGCATCTGAAAGAGACCTAAAAATACTTCGCAACGCACTTGAACATAAATTTGTAAAGGTACATGAATATCAAGACAAAGAAAAGCTCCAAATCAAAGAAGATGGCTTTTATCACATCAGCGAAAGCGAATTAATAAGGCATACTCTTCGTTTATTGGAACTCGTAAGAGAGTGGATAATGGAACTTGTTTATGCAATTGGAATAGAGGAGCGTAAAAATGGTAACAGAGACAATGCAGTCCATTTAAACGTTCTCGATTTTGATGATGAATGGAAAACATAGGCAGGGGAGTTTATGACGCTTTTAGCTTCTTGGATAGGTATAGATACACATGGCCCAACATATGCTTATATTGTGGCCGATAGCCGAATTAGCTGGGACGATAAGAAATATTTTGATTATGGGAAAAAGGTATTTGCCTCTAACCGGTTCCCTGAAATATTTGGTTATGCCGGTGATGTGCTATTTCCCTCAATTGCTTTGTCTCAGATTCTTGAAATGATTGACACCGGGCTTTTGTTCGATGATGCAACCTCTTGCGCAGAGAAAAATAAAATTGTTTTTGAAAAGCTTTGCTATGCGTTTTCAAAATATCCAGATGTCTGTGGAAATAATCCTATTCAGGTTTTACATATATCAAGAGATACGATAGTCAATGATTATCCAGCATTCCATCATTATTTGTTAACATGGAAAAACAATAAAGTCTGGAAACAGGATGAAACGAAAATTCCAGAGCAATCTGGTTTACTGCAAATATTGGGGTCTGGTGGATCAGAATTCAGAAAAAACTATGAGGAAAGGTATCAGCAGGGTGATAATTGTTCAACAAGCAGAAATGTTTTTCATTGTTTCATTGATACGCTAAATAATATTAAGGATAGGAGGTGCGGAGGTCCTCCTCAATTGGTGGGCATATATAGAAAACCATTGACAGCCGCAAAAAATTTTGGTATTATCTTTAACGGAAAGCGTTATTTACTGGGAGCAGAAATCCCCAAGGATTCTTCCTTTAATCAAATTGAATGGCGCAATGAATTTTTTGAACTGTGTGATGGAGATTCTAAGAGAATACTAGCTGGTGCAGCAAGGCAGATTGATCCTTTACGCAGAAAATAATTTGGCAACTCCCCAGGTCCCCCCATAAAATACGGGGACGCGAGGTGCTGTCGCTGGCTGGGGGTAATACCCCAGCCAGTTACTGGGGTTATATAGCAAAACTCTGAAATCTTAGTATTTCGGAGTTTTTTTGTGTCGTGGGCTTGACATTTGGGTGACGTAGATCGTGGAAGCGGATGTGCTCGATTCCTGCTGCATCCAGAATCTTTTCGTGGGTGTGCCGGAAAGAGTCCGGGTCGTACATCGTGCCCGTCTTGGGCGAGGGGAACATATACGGGCTGTCAGGATGCTTTTCGTGCTCCAGGATCAGCAGATCCACCGCCTGCTTCGGGATGGGGATGGTTCGGATAGAGTTGCTCGTCTTGGGCTGGCTCACCTTCAGCTGACCGTTGATT
>CAMWKN010000262.1 GCA_947174825.1 uncultured Clostridium sp. | reverse complement strand
AGAGGCGATTTATTTTATATGATCCGGCAATAGATAAGATGGCGGATGGAGGCGCCGGGCAGACAAAATGCCTATATATTACACAGCAGGATATTCGGAATTTCCAATTGGCAAAAAGTGCAATTCAGACGGGAATTGCACTCTTGTGTCAAAAGAATAACATGGATGTATCAGAAATAGAAGATTGCTGTGTGGCAGGGGTTTTTGGTGCTTTTTTGCATTTGGATCATGCGAAGGCAAGTGGTTTGCTTCCAGATATCCCAGCAGAATCTATTCGTTTTGTAGGGAATGCAGCAGGGAGGGGAGCAGCGCAAGCATTATTTGATCCGGACTGGATTTTCCGTCTGGAAAAGAAGATGCAGGGGATACGTCATGTAGAATTGGCAGAACAGGAGAATTTTCAATCCTTGTTCCTGCAAAATATGACATTATGCGCATGGAAAAATGCGGACAGATGAGAATGGATGTGTTTGGCGGTAAAGACAATATATGGTAAATTGTGTATAAACACACATTGCTATATATTTTTGTATCAATTTGTAGGCATGTAGACTACTGGTGGAAAGAGAGGAGAAACAAATGAAAATTGCATTTATTGGAGCAGGAAATATGGCACAGGCAATGATGGGTGGAATCATTCGGAATGGTTTGATGAAACCAGAGGCAATCATTGCAACGGCGGCTACGCAGAAAACGATCGACAAGGTAGCGCAGGAGTATGGAGTGGCAGTTACTTTAGATAATTGTGAAGCAGCGAAAGCCGATGTCGTGGTATTAGCGGTGAAACCAGTATATTACGAAACAGTTATCCAAGAGATTAAAGATACGGTTTCAGAGGAGCAGATCATTATAACGATTGCTGCTGGCAGAACTTTAGAATGGGTGTCTGCTCAGTTTGGTAATCCGAGAAAAATTATTCGTACTATGCCGAATACACCAGCATTGGTGGGAGAAGGAATTACAGCGGTATGTCCAGGGGAACATGTATCGGAGCAGGAGTTAGAGCAGGTTTGCCAGATTTTATCCTGCTTTGGCAAGGCAGAAGTCATTCCGGAACGGCTGATGGATGCTGTGATAGCGGTTAGTGGAAGTTCTCCGGCGTATATTTTTATATTGATAGAAGCCATGGCAGATGCAGCTGTGGCAGAAGGAATGCCGAGAAATCAGGCGTATCAGTTTGCCGCTCAGTCTGTATTGGGCAGTGCCAAGATGGTGTTAGACACCGGGAAACATCCGGGAGAATTGAAAGATATGGTATGTTCACCAGCGGGAACCACAATTGAAGCGGTACGACTGTTGGAAAAGACAGGATTCCGCAGCAGTATTATGGAATGTATGCATGCCTGCGCAGAAAAATCCAGAAATATGTAGACATGTTATATGTGTCAGATTGTTCGAATTCTTTACACGGAGAATATAGTAGGCATAGAATTCCTGTCCCTCTTCATACATTTAGGATATGAAAAAGAAAAATAGAATTCGCAGGAAAAAATATTTCGTTGTCTTACTTTATCTGATTCTGGTAATGTATTCCATACGGTATCAAATGACCTGGCAGACGAATCTGGAAAGTAAACTGTTGGTCAGGCAGGAAATGCGGGAAAATGGAAATGCTGACTTGGCAGATAGGCTGCTGCGGGAGGCAACATGTTTTCCAGTCAGGAAAGATCAGACAGGGCGTGTACAATGGACTTTCGATGATGGATACGGCGGAGAGAGAACATATGGTGGAAAGCGTAAGCATGAAGGAATTGACATTATGGCGTCAGAAGACCGTCCTGGCTGTATGCAGATCCAGGCCGTGGCAGATGGTGTGGTTGAACAGATGGGCTGGCTCAAATTGGGAGGCTATCGTATTGGAATCCGCAGCTGGTCCGGAATTTATTACTACTATGCCCATCTGGCAGAATATGCAGATGATATTCAAGTTGGAGATCAGGTAAAAGCTGGTACTATTCTAGGAAAGATGGGGAATACCGGATATGGTGAGGAGGGAACAACTGGGATGTTTCCGGTTCATCTGCATTTTGGCATTTATATTTCGGTAGATGGTCAGGAACAGAGTATTAATCCCTACCTACTATTGCAATATCTTGAGAAATAGGAAAGCACATGACGGCATAGAAATACTATTACACATGAGGTTAAGATAAAACATGAGAGAATTACCGCAAGCGTTCTGTGAGAAAATGCAGAAATTGTTAGGAGAGGAATACGATGCATATCGGCAAAGTATGGAACAGAATTCCTATACAGCGTTACGAATTAATACCAATAAAGTATCAATAGAGACATGGGACACTTTATCTCCGTTTCGTCAAGAGCACGTACCATGGACGGAGAAGGGACGATATTATGATCCGGAACAGGTACAGCCGTCAAAGCATCCCTATTATTTTGCCGGTTTATATTATATACAGGAACCTAGCGCTATGATTCCGGCATCACTCTTGCCGGTTCAGCCGGGAGACCGGGTGTTGGATCTCTGTGCGGCACCAGGAGGCAAGGCGACGGAGATTGCAGCAAAATTGCAGGGACAGGGGATGCTGCTTGCCAATGATATCAGTGTATCCCGGACGATGGCACTGGCAAAGAACCTGCAGACAGCAGGAGTTATCAATGCAGTGGTAACAGCGGAAACTCCGGCACATCTGGCAGAGTATTTTCCGGAATATTTTGATGCCCTGCTGATTGATGCACCTTGTTCGGGAGAGGGAATGTTCCGTCGGGATCCCCATATGATTAACGACTGGCTGGAACATGGACCGGAATATTATGCGGGAATCCAGAAAGAAATTTTGCAAAATGCCTACCAAATGTTACGCTGTGGAGGATATATGCTATACTCTACCTGTACATTTTCGGAGGTGGAAAATGAAGAAATGATAGCCTGGTTTCTGGCAGAATATCCGGATATGCAGGTTTGCCCGGTAGAGCATCCGTCTGGATTTGCTTCAGGCAGACCGGATTTGACCGGAAATTATCAGAATGATGCTTTATGTCAGGCTGTTCGGATATTTCCTCATCGGGCAAAGGGGGAGGGGCATTTTGCTGTTTTATTGCAGAAAGGTGTTTCCACATCCAGAAATCAATTGACGAGGGAACACAACAATGGAAAAGAGCGTCAGCCAGGCAAAAAACATAATGCTGTAATTTCTGTGGAGAAGGCAATCTGGTGGTTGGAGTGGCTGGGAATCGGAAGCCGGGAAACAGAATGGAATAGTAGGCTGCATATCAAAAAAAATCAGATTATTTTTGCACCAGACGGATTAACAGAAATGTCTGGTCTGCGTTTGATTCAAAGTGGGTTGATCGTTGGCACTGTGAAAGGAGAGCGTTTTGAACCTTCTCCCCAGTTGGCATTAGCTGCGCAGGATATTTCCAGAGTTCCGCTTATTTCTTTTGCATCTGATGATATTCGTGTGCTAAAATATCTCAAAGGGGAGACAGTAGAATCGGCGGAGCCTGACCATGTAGAGAGCCTTCGGGATGCTGATGGGTATGTGTTGGTCTGTGTAGATGGGTTCCCACTAGGCTGGGCAAAGTGGACAAAGGATGGACGTTTAAAGAATAAATATTATGCAGGGTGGAGAATGCAGTAGTGGGATATAGAATGACAGATCGGAGGAAGTACATTGAAAGCGAAAAAAGGGGAGTTTGGATACTTGAACAGGCGGAAAAAGGGAGCTGTGGTATGGATCTTGATTTTAATTGTAATCGCTCTGGTAATTTATATTGCCGGACTGCTATTAAATAAAATGTCTAACCGAAATATTTTTACCATTATTGCGATTTTGTTTGCATTACCTATTGCAAAACAGATCGTTGCTGTGATTGTGCTTTTTCCCTATCATTCTGTGGGGCGGAAGCGTTATCAAAAGGTAGCAGACCATTTGCCGGAGAAAATGGAACTGATGACAGATTTGGTTATTACTTCAACAGAACATGTAATGCATTTGGATTTTTTGGTTTTGGGACAAAATCAGGTAATAGCTCTGTTGGGGGATGGAAAGCAGCAGCTGTCGGAGGTTCGTTCTTACCTTAAAAAAGGGGTTCACAATTGGGGCAGTGGTTATAAAGTAAAGGTGGTTGACAGCGAAAAACTGTTTTTGCAGGAGTTACAGGCTGTTCCGGAGGCAGAACCGGACTCTGAGGAGGAAGAAAGGGTAAGATCCTATTTGTACTCACTTATTGTATGATTGATATACGTG
>CAMWKN010000261.1 GCA_947174825.1 uncultured Clostridium sp. | reverse complement strand
CATATTACGTTGTTATGAGATTGGATTTCCCCATTTTGACCGGGAGTTTGCAATGAAAATGATGGATTTGTTTGATCTGCCTATAAAAAAGAGTTGCAAACAACTGTCTCAAGGTATGAAGAGTTTGTTTCACTTTGTATGTGCTATGGCAAGCAGATGTCAGGTCACTTTGTTAGATGAGCCATTTATTGGGATTGATATTGAGAAACGCAAAATGGCATATGAAATTTTGCTGCGAGACTATATGGAGCATCCACGTACCTTTGTGATATCCAGTCATAATCTGGCAGAGTTGGAAGGTGTTTTATCCGAGATGATCCTGATTCATCAGGGAGAACTGGTATTTTATCAGGATATGGATCTGGTTCGGGAAATGCTTTGCCGTGTCAGTGGTTCCTCTGAGAAAATACAGGAATTTGCAGAAAAACGGTCTGAGGGACAGATTGTTTACCGGGATTCAGGAGAATTGGGAGATACTTTAGTTCTGCAGGGATCGGCAGACAGTGATCTGGCAATGGAGGCAAGACGGGCAGGCTTGGAAGTAGAGTCTGTTGCGCCGGAGGATGTCTGTGTGTATTTGACTACATCTGGCAGAGAAAAGCAGTTGGATGCGCTGTGGAAAGAGTAGTGGGTAAAGGGGGAAGTGCAAATGCAGAAGGATATGGAAAAACAGGAAATACCTGCGAAGACAATTGCGAACAAACAAAAGGAAATATCTGTGACAGCAGTTGGACAGAAACAGGAGAAAAAGCAGGAAAATATATGGTCTGCTATGCTGGGTTCTATGCGGATTATTTTATTACAGTATCGAGTTGGTTTATTTTATGTGATCTTATTGTCAGTGATCATAGTGCCGCTATGGAACCTGTTACAGGTATATATAGAAATATCGGGCTATCCTGCTCCATGGTGTATTCACCTCTGTGGGGGTATTAGGATGTTACTGTCGATTATGGCAGTTTTGATGGTTTGCAACTATAATATTTTATCCCGGAATGA
This sequence comes from uncultured Clostridium sp., assembly GCA_947174825.1. The sequence continues at coordinate 3,237 of CAMWKN010000261.1, read as the reverse complement.
GATTAGTATGTATCCGGGAAATGTGATCAGTCGCTATGGTGGAACTGTTCTGGCATTCCATATTATAATAGTGGTGTCTGTTCTGGCATCCATGGTGGGTTATCTGTTGCAGGGATTAGTATTGACGGCTGCTTCCCATCTGTGGGATAGTGCAGTTCTGGGAAATGCATTTAGCCTGTCCTATTTGTGGCTTGGTGCTGTCCGGTATTTGGGACTGCTCTTGGCAATCTTTGCGATAGAAATGTTCTGGTTTGTACTGACAGAACGCTTCAATCTTATAGTGTGCTATTTATCTCTTTTGGCATTGGCGGTAGGATTTATTACTCTAACAGTGCGGGGGAGCATCAGTGGTAAATTGCAAATTTTAAGAAATTTTTTTCGAGGGCAAGGTTATTCCTATACTGCTCTAATTGCGGTAGTGTTTGGGGCATGGGCGATATTGATGATACTTTCTTTTTGTTTGGCCGCAACGGTTAAAGTATGGAAAGCAACAGATAGAAGGCGGCTGGGTTTGGTTATCTGTCTTGTTTATTTTGCACTTATAGGAGGGCTTTGGCTTATCTTTGAGCGCGAAGAGACATATGACTACAGCATGGATCCTACTATCTTTCAGAAGGAGTCCTGGCAGCAGAGAGAGGTGGTGGCAGATGTTAGTGCCTGGGAGGAAAAGGATATTGACTGGTTGTCCGGCTATGATATGTCCGTAAAATATCGGGAGAATGGGGAGAAAAGCAGTGTTTTCCATAGTGAAGTATTTGCCAGTATTCATTGTTCTGCCAGTGAGGCAAAAAGCTACGGTTTGTCCTTTGATGAGTCGAAGCTGGATCAGGATCACGTTATTTTATTATTAGGTAGCAGAAATCTCAGCTTTGCTGGGAAGGATCTGGGAGAGGGTGCGGTACAGGCATATCAGCGATCCTGCAAATTGGTAAAGAATGCTATGGATGAGAAGTATCAGGAGGAAAACCCGGAGGAGGAGTTTGAACCGGATTATTCTTATCAGACGGAAATTACTAATTCTCCAATAATATTGTTGAATGCTTTGTATGGTAATCTCAGTATGTATATGGATGATACGACACTATACGAAGAAGGAGATTTTTGGGGGATTTATAATAGTGTGACAGAGTCATTGTTGCGTATTGTTATTTATCCGGATGAGTGGAATCAGGAGATGGTGCAGGAATAGTAGTGCGATTTTCATCAGATGCGGGTTTTAGCTGGATATTGTCACAGCTAAGCAGGGGAATTATATAGAAGCTGAGAAATGGAGGCTTATTATGGAAGAGATCAATCGAGGGATGGAGAGAAAAGAATGGTGGGGAAATGTCCGTAAACAGGTACAGATCAACCTGATCCAGCAGAAGAATAAAGCAATCGGTCTTGGTGGCGGCTTGATAGTATATATATTATTTGTGACACTGCTTCGCGGTATAGCACTTTATAATTCAAAAGCGTTGGAATATTATTCTGTATGCTATGGATACAGCGGTTTTGTATGGATAGGGATTCTGAGTGGCATTTTGATTCCGGCATGCCAGCTGTTTACCAATGGGGCAATCAGCATGTATCCGGGAAATGCAATTACTCGTTTTTTGGGACGATGCATAACAGATCATATACAGATATTCATTTATCTTTTGTGTGTGGCTATTGCATATATGGCGCAATGTGGATTGCTCTGGCTTCTTTTACAAGGAAAAACGGGAGTGGATATTTCGGTCATCTTTGATATTCGATATCTAGGGGTGGGGTTGCTGCGACTTGGTGCATATGGGATGACATTATATGGTGCCTTTTCACTGTTTCTGGCATTGGATGCCCGTTTTGGAAATCGTTTTAGTATTGCCTTACTGGTAGTTTTTTTCGCCCTGATGTACTATTGTATTCGATATCAGCCTCCATTCATAATGCAGGTGTGGGGATGGATGCGGGCAGACAATACAGAGTTATTCCCTTGTATTAGTATCTTTTTGGTGATCTGGCTGGTGTGTATATTAGCATCCGGAATACTGGCATGTTATGTTCGTTATTGGAGAATTGCCCGTACAGCAGAATATATTGTGATTTGTGCTGCGGCATTTCTAGCCTGTGGAGTATTTGTTTTGACGGATGCGATAGATATTAGATACGAAATTGAAGAGGAAAACAGTGTAAGGCAATATGGGGAGGAAGATTTGTACTGCAGTGTTTTGATTAAATTACCGGAAAATAATACCTACGATATGAATGAGGAGATGGCGGAGGTAGTAGACACCGGTAGTGGGAAGAAGTTGGGTGGTCTATATCAATATATTAATAATGAAAACAATCTTGGATTTAGCATAGACAGTAAGTCCGAGGCAGCGGACATAGGTATACCGGCGGGAGTTGATTTGTCTGGTATCGACGAGGAGCATGGGGTGTTAATTTTTCAGCTTCATGATGTCCAAATAAATGGACAGTATATCTACCGGGATCTGGTGGAAGACATGCAGAAAAATCTTAGACAGGTGGAGGATAGCAGTCGGATAAAGTTGGAGTATGCCGGAAATTTAAAATCAACAATCTGTATGGATTTCTTCCCTTCTGTAGAGCGTATTCTCTATCATGGAAGACGTAATATGACGATGAGGGAATATTATAACAATCAACCTTATCTTCTGACTACTCTGTTGATGAGCGATACCCGATATGAGGCGTTTGAGGAGTGGATGGATGAAGAGCTAGAGCTGGATGAGTAGTGGAAGGAAGCTTTGGAAAAAATGCTGCTTGTGTAGAAAAGTCACAAGTGATTTAGTATGTGTTGTACAAGAAATATTCGTTACTTGTTAAAAAAGGAAAAGCTCGAAAAACCTTGGAAAAGCACGGACGCGCACCTGCTTGCATAGAATAAAGGGAGATTAGGAAAAGAGGTTCGTCATTGTGCAGTCTTTTCAAAAACCCCTGAGTGCCAAAGAAGAGCAGGAATATCTGGAGCGGTGTAAGGCGGGCGATCGTCAGGCAAGGGACTGCTTAATTGAGAGAAATCTTCGTTTGGTGGCGTATATTGCGAAGAAATATCAGGCAAATGAGAGGGAAATGGATGACTTGATTTCGATTGGGACGATTGGCCTGATTAAGGGAATTGACAGTTTCGATGGTTCGAAGAATATCCGGCTTGCCACCTATTGCGCCCGATGTGTGGATAAAGCGATACAACTCATTGACGACATTGGTAAAGCCCTTTCCTATTTATGTAGAGACGAATCATCATAA
>CAMWKN010000260.1 GCA_947174825.1 uncultured Clostridium sp. | reverse complement strand
GGTAATTGTATAGGAAATGTCCCCCTGCACACTGACATCCTGAAAATCAGATGTCTTAATAGCGTCAAAAGCAAAGGAGGTATCAAATGCCGTCGCCGGTATCACAATCATGCTGGTAGTCAATGTATTATAGAAAAAGGACAATCCCAACCCCTCTTGCACTACCTGCCCCTGCTTTACTTTCATGACATATTCCGTTGGTTCAAATTTTTTGTACTGAATTCCCATGATAATCTCCTCCTTTTTGTTAATATCAATATGATAATATGTGCTAACTGCTTTTTATGTTACTATCATTTCGATAATATGTCAAGCTTTTTTCAAATATTCTGTAACAATAAAAGAAAGCGGTTAAATATCGAAGCACTTAAAACAAGTAAAACTATCGATATTAACCGCTTTTTTGATAAATTTCCATTTGGGATCACACACTTCCAACGTCGCAACGCTTACATGCCAGTTTCGTTTTATGCTTTCGCCTTATCAGCCGGAATAAATCCATCAAAAATAAACACATGAAAGTTGTCCCGCGCCTGCTCCAATTCCTCCGGACTCTGAACTGTCCACGCCACCAATTCTGTATGATACAAATGACGGCAGATTTGCAATGACAATTGATCCGCATACTTATAATTATAAGCGATAAAATCTGGTTTGGCATAAAAATTCGTTAACAGATTTGTCATCCCAATCTTCACATACCATGGTCTATCATTCTCATGCATCCAGAAATTAGTAGATAATTGCCCCCTTATAACCTCTGAATCATGTCTCCGATACCAGCGGAGCACCCGGGGATCAAAGGATTCCATACAATACTCTCCCTGATATCCCTTCATTTGTTTGGATAATTCTTTGGCTGTCTGAATGGGATTTCCCTCTGGCTTAACCTCTATAATCATTGGTACTTTTCCCTTGACAATTTGCAGCACCTCTTCCAACAAGGGAATCTTTTCCTGTGTGTCCAACAAACGGTATTGACACAATTCACTATACTTGCATTTCCAGATTTTCCGTGCTACACCACACATTCGTTTCAAAGATTCATCATGAAATACTACCAGCTTTCCATCCGCTGTCAGCTGTACATCCAGTTCAATACCATAGCCACCTTTAACCGCACGGCGAAATGCTTCCAGAGAATTCTCTGGTGCCTGTGCCTTGTCAAATAATCCACGATGTGCAATATATACTTTTTCATACGCCTGCATTCTGGCGGTTCTGGTATTATTCGGTTTCAAGCACAACAGATACAACAACAGCACAGCGCCTAAAATAAAAAAGATAACAATAAAATTCACATCAACTCTCCCCTGTCTGTTCCAAACTATTTTCACTCCTGTGAAACGACTTCGGAAGAGCTGATTTTTCTTATCCCAAGGGCTGGTTAATCTTACCAATCTGATTTACCATAAGATTTACTTCCTGCTGAAGTTTATCCTTTTTTTCTTCCTTGAGAACCTTTTCCTCCTCTTCCAGATCCATTTCACTATTCGCAATTTCTGTTTTATTGGTCAATGCAATACTTAATCCAAATGCATTTACACCACCATCTGTAATCATAATATTACCTCCTGTTCTTTGATTCCTAACTCAGAATTCTATGGAAATAAACCAATATTCTCTATTAGTATCAACCAACAGGAGTTTACTATACATTTAATTTTTACCACATTTTTAAGTGGTTTCCATATAATCCAACCTCCGATTTAAACGCCAAGTCAGATAAATTCTACATTATGTCTTAGCTTTTAATCAAAATACTGGGCAATCTCCCGCCAAACATCCACCAGCCGTTCTAAATTCCAAGCGGCGTTTGCAGGACTGGTAGATGGCAGACACACTGCTTCCATTCCCGTTTGTGGATATATGTATTTCTGGTACAGCTGTTCTGCCTTTCGTCCATTAACATAAATCTGGCGAATCACCGCACTATCCAATATCCTGGACAAATCATTTGCCACCACATCCTTAATACTGCTGTCGGATGATCCGGTAATGGTACAGGACTGTATCACATCCCAGACTGCAATACGATTTTTCAATAAAAAAGCTTTCTTTTCTGCTACTGTCTGTGGTACTTCCTGACCAGTAATCGCTGCCAATACTTTCCAAAAACGGTTCTGCGGATGCCCATAAAAGAACCCGCTTTCCCTGGATTTTACCGAAGGAAAACTGCCCAATATCAATACCTTGGAATTGGCATCATATACTGGTTCTATTGGATGTTCTATCATAATTCACCTCATTTTAATATTGTTTGTGTTATAGGAATCCTTATAATATCTAATGTACTATTATAACACTTATAACGCAAACACAATACTGTAAAAAGAACAAATCCCTTTCCATATAGTATTCTATTCTGGAAAAGGATTTCCTATTTTATTATTTTTTATTTCTTATTTTTTGTAATTGCCTAAGATATTTACAACAAAGCAGGCAATAATTTGATTATTGTAAAACTACGACCTTTATATCATTACGCTGTACATTTCTGCTTCGCTTTCCCTGCAACACAAGCAGAATACTTCTTCATTAAACCAATTCCCAATGCATATGGTCCTGTGTGTACACAAATTGTGGCACCAATCTGCATCAGACTAGAAGTTTCTGTAACTCCCATTTCAGTCAACTGTGCATCTACCAGTTTCTGAAATTCCCTTCCTTCTTCCTCATCATATCCAAATCCCAAAAAATAATAGTAATCTTTTGGATCCTCCCCGCTATTTTCAAAGTGGTTTTTCATAATCTCAATTACTTTCAGCATAGACTTTTTACGACTGCGTGCCACTCCAGAAGATTCAATCTCCCCATCCTTTAAGGTAATCATAGGCTTTAACTTTAACATGGTACCTGCCATACCCGCCAATTTCCCAATCCGTCCACCATGCTGCAAATAATCCAGATCTCCCACAGTAAAGAAAATCCGACCACTGTCCCGCATCTTTCCGGTTGCAGCCGCAACCACTTCCTCATAGGAATATCCCGCTATCTTCATTTTAGCAGCCTCGATTACATGAATTTCCTGCATAACCGTTGCTCCCATAGAATTAACCACAGTAATTTTGGCATCTGGATACTCTTCTTCGATAATTTCCTTGGCATTGATAGCTGAATTATAGGATCCACTTAATGAAGTCGTAATCGTGAAACAAATCACGCCACGTCCAGCCTCCACATGAGGCATAAAGGCATCCACATAATTCTGCACAGATGGAAGTGACGTCTTAGGATATGTCTTAGGATCACTAACCATTCTTTCATATACTTCCCGGATACCAATTTCATCAATTTCTTTATAATAATTATTCTCATCAAAAGATACGTAAAAAGGAACCACCTGTATATTATACTGTTCTCGCAAATCCATTGTTAGATCGCATGCACCATCACTCATTACCTGATATTCCATAGGACACCTCATTTCTGGTTTTGCAATACCATATCATCTAACTGCAAAGCCAAAATCAACATAGTTTTTATAACCACATTATATCATGCCCAAAACTCCTGTCAATAGTAATAATTATTAAATATAAATACTGGAAATTATGGTAATTGAAATCAAAGCAAAAGCATTTTAACCTATTTGACAAGTAGCTCAAATGATGATAGACTAACAGAAACAGATTCCCATGAGGGAGTAGCAAGCGTATATCGTAGCAAGTCAACATACTGACCTTTTGGTCTGGCTTGTTTTAAATTGCGAGACTCATGTGTAGCAGAAACTATGCATGAAGTCTATTTATTTGTAGAAAATATAGAACCAAGTATAGTTTGAAGGCTGTACTTGGTTTTTTATTTCAAACAAAGGAGGAACGAAAGATGAATTGGAATTTGTTATTTTTCTTCAACAGTGTATTACTTGGTGTCGGACTAGCCATGGATGCTTTTTCTGTATCTCTGGCAAATGGCTTGAACGAACCAGCTATGCACAAGAAAAAAATGTGTAGAATTGCTGGAATATTTGCTATTTTTCAGGGAATCATGCCCCTTATCGGCTGGATCTGTGTACACACGATACTCCAATATTTTAAGATATTTGAAAAATGCATTCCCTGGATTGCATTACTATTACTTCTATTTATAGGTGGTAAAATGCTGATGGAAGGAATAAAAAATAAAGAAGATGACACAGAAGTATCAAAAATAGAAATATTCGCTCTTTTGGTGCAGGGGATAGCCACCTCTATTGATGCGCTATCTGTGGGCTTTACCATTGCAGAATATAAT
>CAMWKN010000259.1 GCA_947174825.1 uncultured Clostridium sp. | reverse complement strand
TCTGTCCACTCTATTATATTAGCAAATAGTGACTTATCCTGTCGCAACAATTCTCCAAATGCATGCGTACAAAAATCGTCACAATCGCCCCATCCCCTGACATATTTCTTCAGCCAGCCATAAAATATTGGGTATGTCTCTTCATTATAATTCCTTTTCATACGAAAAGCCCAATCAAATGCAATCACACCCAATTCCCAATTATGTTCTTCCAGAAATTCATCACACAGGGCAAAAACATTTTGGATATCCTTATCGGAAATTTCCCGAAAGAGCCGTGCTGACAATTTCCGAATATCTCCTGTCTTTATATGCTTTCCCTCCGGCACTTGATTCCATAAAATTTCTATCTCCTGCTTTGCAATCCTTAGCAAATCATTCATGCTACACATCTCCACTTTCCTTATAATTTCCTGTAATTTCAATCGTATTTCCATCTAAATCTTTCAACAGAAAATACCAGTATGGAGTACCTGCATTCACGTACCGTATCTCTGTCAAATCACTCCCCAGTTCTAATGACCGGATTCTCTCATATTCCTTTTTCAAATCATCTGTATTAATATTAATAACCACTTTTCCGCAATTTTCATTGTCCATGATTCTGCCCATATCATCATATAAACTACAATATTTCTCCTGCTTTATCACCTCGTCAGGATGCTGTTCATCAAATTTTCCGTTCATAATAGCCACTCTCAACCCATCGATTTGAAAATTGGCATATCTTGATTTATTTTGACTAACAACATCCCTCTCAAACAGTTTTCTGTAGAAACTCAACGCCGCCTCAAAATCTTTCGTAATGATATAAATGTTACCGAATGTTATCATAGTAGTTCCCTCCTACAAACCAAAGGTTATTATTCAGCATATATTTCTAAAAATGATGTGATTTTCCCATGCGTGTATCCCCCTTCAATCAAGCCAAACTCAGGATCATAATATTTATTATCATACAACAACGTCCAGTGTGTATATCCTGCGTTTGTGTGAACTGTTAAAATAGAATATTCATAGGGAACAGGGTTCTTTTTAGAAATCCGCTTATTCCGTTCCGCATGTTTTATCCCATAAAAATCAAGTATTTCTATCAATTGACCAATACTGGTCGGTCCATCTGTTTTCATGTCTTTAATAACTTCCTCAATATCTTTATTTGCAATCATAGCAATACACGCTTGTCCACATGTTGAGAAGGTGGTCTGCATAACTAATTCCATATCCTTTTTCCTCCATAATTATTATTCTATTTATCAAGCTGCAAATCTGGTTTTATGATTGTCCAATCCAGGAAAAATTAGTATATGCTGCTGTTTTCGTAACACTATCAACATGAATATATACATCCATACAGGTTCTATTGCAAGCAAACCAGACTTCGCTGCCCAAGCATCCATATATCTATTTACACCGTCTTCTGGATTCGGACTAATCATAACATATCTCGCCATCCGAAATCCTTTTACACTTTTAACTGTAATTTCCGAATAAACTTCTTCACAGTTCATTAGATTTTCCCGCAGCAAAACATCCAACTAACAAGAACTTTTTATACACTCGCTGTCGCCTGACGCTTTACATTCCACTATGTTGTTATAATACCATGAAGTAAACTATTTTTTATAAAAACAAAATTACTCATTCTGGATTACTAATACATATCTTCCATCAATATGCCCAAATCCATTTTTCTTATAATACTCAATCAGTTCTTTATTTTCTGCAATCACAATAATATATAAATAATCTCCATACTTTTCTTTTATTTGTTTTAGCAGTTCCCTGCCAATACCAATCCCCTGATACTCCGGATTAACGCACAGATAATGAATATAAACGTTTAACTCACCATCATCTATAGCATTGATTAATCCAATCAACTTATTTCCATCCCAAGCAGTAATTACTGTTTCACAGTTATCCAAAGCTCTCTTTAATCTTTCCGGGTATTTCCCGGACAGCCAGTCTACGGATAAAAACAACTCCTTCACATCATCTGCGGAATAACTATTATCTCTTTTATAAAGAATCTCCATGATATTCTCCTTTGTTAATGCTAACCGTTCTATATATCCGTTCCACAATATCCTCCGGTGTTTCCTCTGCTGCAATTACATTTTCTTTAATAAATCCAATATAATCTTTCTCCCGCCACCATCCCCTCATTTCTTCTTCACCAAACTCATTACATTTAGGCCTTGTCTGGTGTCTCTTTAGCGTTTCCTCAAATGGCAGTTCAAAATAATAAGCATAGATTTCATCCCCAAATTCACGAACGGCACACTCAAATAATGGCTTATACCAATCCGCATACATAATGCCTTCCAAAATTGTAACCTCACTATGCTTTTTCCCATAAATCAAAAGTTCCTGCATAAGAGGTAATGCTTTTGTATTCTGTCCATCTTCTACTTTCAACATCTCCCTGCGCACGAAATCCTGCGAAATTATCATAGTATTTCTGCCAAATTTATTTTGCAATTCTTTTGCAATAGTAGTTTTTCCGCTTCCTGAATTACCTCTGAGAATAATCAATTTTGACATATCCCTCTCCTCTCGTTACTTATATGTGCGCGATTACTCTTAATCTTCGATAATCCGCAACCCATTCTACTCCATTCCAAAGAATATCTCTCGTTAATTCTTCCACCTTATCAAAAACCATAGCTTGTACATCTTCTGGCATTACTGCCAATTCCGATGCATAAAATTGTTTCATCCAATTCACTAATCCCTGTTCCTTGTCTTTTAATATGGTAGGTCTATCATAATCATAAATCCTGTCAATTACAAACCCATTCTTCTCTAACAATTTGCCAAAACTCTCTACCGTAGGAAAATTGAATTTAGGTTCGTAACCATACCCCAGACTGTTACAAGCCTTAACAAAAGCACTTTCAATGGTTGCTATATTTCCATTTGCACCAAACTCACACACCAATAATCCCGGCGATTTCAAAACCTTATATATGTTTTTCAGCAAAGCATCATGGTCACTAATCCAATGAAATACTGCATTTGAAAAAACAACATCAAATTCCTTTTCAAACGGCAAAGCAAGTGCATCACATACCTTAAATTCTATATTACTAAATTCTTCTTTCGCTTTGTCTACCATACTCTGCGAACTATCAACACCTACAACTTTTTTACACAAATCAGCCAACTGAACCGTCAAAATGCCCGTTCCACATCCCAAATCCAATATAGACTGTTTACCATTCTGAGGGACAAATTCTAATAATCCCTTTCCATATTCCGCTACAAAATTATGCTTTTTATCATATAATGTTGAATTCCATTCCATGTACATACACTCCTAAAAATCTATTCCATAAAAGCATCAATTCGATTCATCACTGAAATCTTCAAAGCGAATTACATCTTCATTGAGCAGCAAAATTTCATTGCCCTCAAAACAACCGCTCGCCTAAATATTTATCATGTGGAACTATTAAGCATTTTTCAATGGACTTCCAATAGCTTTCGTAAAGATTTTTTTGTGCCACTCCGTAGTTTTCTTTCGTATCAAATTCCCAACAAAGCATATACTTAACACTTTTCACAATGCGGGTAATTTGAAGCGGAGGAAGTCCTTCTTTAATTTGCTCCATATCTATGCGATACCCTCTTTTAATAAGTTGAAGTGAAATAAGCCCCTCTTGCTTTTCCAAAAAACTTTTTGCTTCAAGCATTAGTGTTTCAAATTCCTCCACTTTTTGCGGTTTAACTTGATAAATACATATTTCAGTAAATGACATATTTATTTCCTCCCCTTAGTTATTTTTTATGCATATTCCTACTCAGAGCACAAGGATTCAGACCAAGCAGATATATAAAAATATACATCATAAATTGGAATTCTGACAAGACCTAATTTATGATGTATATTTTTCATATCCCTCCCGTCCAACTGTACAGCAGATACAGGGAAAACCATTTTGCTATCTCAAAGCCAAGCAACTTTAACAATATGGGAACTACCAGAAACAGGAGCGCAAAAAATACCGTCTGCGCCTGATTTTTTCGCCATACCGATATTACTATGGTGAGCGATGAAATCACGACTGCCACAAACATCTGAGAAAGAGCAAAAAGCAGAATGAAGCATCCAATTGACATGGGAACGGCAAATTTAGCAAAGTGAGAAATATTCCGGATACCGGCACTAAAACTGTTCATTGGATATACAGAGGAAATACCGTATATCCGACACAAAATAGGAACCATTGCCAGTATGGCTGACCCTATAT
>CAMWKN010000258.1 GCA_947174825.1 uncultured Clostridium sp. | reverse complement strand
CGTTTGTATTGTACGAAAAATATTCGAGAAGAGATGTGAGGTTATGATGGATCTGCGGAAAAGATTTATCGTGCAAAATGTAGGGTATGAAGCGCATTGGTGATAATGTGTTTATTTTCGTTACATACCACAAGGAAGAGAGCGAAGATGATGCGAAATATTATGTGGATGGAAAGCCGGACTATGCGGATGTATTTGAAGACTCTATGATATTCCGTTGGGACTCACAAATTGGCAGGGGCATAGACAGTTCTTATATGGAAGATGTCATAACAGCGCTGCATAAGCATTTATTGGTAAAAAAGAGCGATGCAGAAACAAAGTTTTATTATATGGGCTTATTTGATATAGTAGATGCAAAAGCTGATAAAAAGAAGGATAATAATGGAAGATACCGCGATATTACAAGAGTTAAAGTGAAAATGCGTCATGCGGTGAGAGATGATTTGTTACGTTATTTACAGAGTGATATTAAAGAGAAAGCGAGGAAAAAATCAGGATGAAAACAATACGTGTAGTAGCAGCTGTAATTAGGGATACAAATAAAAATGGGGAACCGATTATTTTTGCTACCCAAAGAGGATACGGTGATTTTAAAGGCGGTTGGGAGTTTCCGGGAGGGAAAATAGAAGAAGGGGAAACACCACAGGAAGCACTTCAGAGAGAGATTATGGAAGAACTCAATACAGAAATTAAAGTGAGAGAATTGGTTGATACGATTGAGTATGATTACCCTACATTTCACCTTTCTATGGACTGTTTTTGGGCAGAAGTTGTATCGGGGGAATTAGTTCTAAAAGAGCATGAAGCTGCAAAATGGCTCAAGAGGGAAGAATTAGATTCTGTTGAGTGGCTACCGGCGGATATTGCATTAATAGAGGAAGTGAAGAGGGAAATGTAGGAGTGATGATATTAATTCAGAGATCATTAATGAAAATCCTAATTTCCAGCTATACTAGGGAGATTGTTGTGGACAAGTATCTCTTGTTGATCAGTTGTTACGATAAACATTTTATCAGTACGCAAAAGAGAAGGGCTATGGGATGAGGCGAATCCATGTCAGATGTATGTGATAGCGGTAAAATAGTGGATTTATTAGGGCAGTCAAATGTCAGTGTTTATCTGTCCTAGTAATAGAAAGAGGGGCAGGATGCATTCTGATAGAAATCATGAAGCAGAAGTGAAAAATTTGCGTGAATTAGTTGATTCACTTCAAAAAGAAAATCAGCAACTAAAAGAATTACTCGAACAGGCAGGAATTGATTATTCTGCTTGTATGGGTGGAACTACGGAAACACTGTCTGTTTCGGACCAAGGAAAAAGAATTTTTCCCTTTGCCATTACAGAAGATGCTGCTCGACATTTTTTTGCAAGGTTTTGGGGTAGAGAAGATGTTTATGCGAAACGGAGTGTAAATAAAAAGACAGGGAAAGCAGGTTATTTTCCACAGTGTGATAACTTCTGGCATTATGGAGTCTGTCCAAAAGCAAACAGAGTAAAAATACAGTGTAGCAAGTGCGAAAATCAGAGTTATAGAAAACTGGGTATTGCACAGATTATGGAGCATCTGAAAGGGGAAAGGGAGGATGCTTCTGATGTGATTGGGGTGTACCCGCTCTTGCCCGACGATACCTGCCGTTTTATCGTATTTGATTTTGATAACCATGAGAAGGGAGCGGAAGGAAATGATTTTGCCAATATAGATAATGAATGGAAAGAGGAAGTGGACGCTGTACGGACAATCTGCAAAGAACAAGGGATAGATGCTTTGGTGGAACGTTCTCGTTCCGGAAGGGGAGCGCATTTGTGGATATTTTTTACTCAAAAAATTTCAGCTTCTCTTGCCAGAAGATTTGGTTTCGCATTATTGGATAAAGGTGCAGAAACAGTAAATATGAAATCTTTTCAGTATTATGATCGTATGCTGCCGGTGCAGAATCATGTGCCGGATGGTGGTATTGGTAATCTAATTGCCCTGCCGCTTCAAGGACAGGCATTAAGAGAAGGCAATAGCGCATTTATTGATGAAAACTGGAATGTATATCCAGATCAGTGGAAAATTTTAATGCAGACAAAGCGGTTATCGAAAGAAAAAATAGAAGAATATATTAAAAACTGGTTGCCAGAAATTCCATTTGAGTCTGACGGGGAAAATGAGGAAACAAAAAATAAACCATGGGAGTATCAGCAGAAATTTCATGAGGAAGATATTAAGGGAAGCATGGAAATTGTTTTATCTAATCTGATTTATGTGGATAAGAAGAACATGGAGGAACGATTACAGAATCAGATAAGGCGAATGGCAGCTTTTTTAAATCCAGTTTATTTTAGAAATCAGAGAATTGGCTATTCCAATTTTCAGGAGTCCAGATATATTTATATGGGACAGGATGAGCATGGTTATATTGGAATACCAAGAGGGTTGTATAATGAATTAATTCAAAGATGTAATAAGGCAGGAATCAAATATCATATAGAAGACAAAAGAACAGTTGGGCGAACCATAGATGTTATATTTCATGGTGAGTTAAGAGAATCACAAGTGCCGGCAGTAGAGAAAATGTTGGAGTATGATACCGGTATTTTGAGTGCTGCTACAGCTTTTGGAAAGACGGTAGTCTGCAGTAGATTAATTGCGGAAAGAAAATTAAGTACGCTTATTTTACTGGAATCGTCGGCATTGATCGAACAGTGGATAGATGCATTACATAATTTTTTGGATATTAAGGAAGAGCTGCCAGAATATCGGACTCCTTCCGGCAGGATTAGGAAACGGAAAAGTGTGATTGGCAAGATTCAGGGTGCACATGATTCTTCCACAGGCATCATTGACATTGCCATGGCCGGTTCTTTATGTAAAAAGGGAGAACTTCATCCCAGATTGCAGGAATACGGTATGGTGATTATGGATGAATGCCACCATGCGGCATCGGCTACCGTAGAGAAGATATTGCGGGAAGTACAAGCGAAATATGTTTACGGAGTGACGGCAACACCTATGCGCAGTGATGGACTGGAAAAAATAGGCTATATGCTGCTGGGGGATATCAGATACCGATACACAGCAAAAGACAGGGCAAAGGAACAGGGAATTGAACATTTGGTTTATCCCCGTTTTACAAGAGTGGCATATCCACGCAGTCAGAAAATGCACATTAATGACGCATATATGCTGATTAAAGACAATGAGGTTCGCAATGAACAGATTGTTGCTGATGTAAAAAAATGTGTTGATAATGGTAGAACCCCTGTGATTTTGACACGATATAAGGAGCATGCCGCTTTGTTAAGTGAAAGACTACAGGCATATGCAGATAAATTTTTTCTTTTATCTGGAGATAAGTCCAAAAAGGAATTACAGGAAATCCGTAGACGAATGGAAGAAGTGTCTACGGATGAAACAATGATATTAGTTGCCACTGGACAGATGGTGGGTGAGGGATTTGATTATCCGAGACTGGATACTCTGATTATGGCAACACCGGTTTCGTGGAAAGGAATTGTAGAGCAGTATGCTGGACGGTTGAACCGAGATTACGAAGGGAAGAAAAATGTGATGATATATGATTATGTAGATAGTCATATTGACAAGTTTGATAAGATGTATGGGAAGCGCTTGAAAGCCTATAGACAGATTGGTTATCAAATATGTACGAATATTTCTGCAGAGAAGCAGGAGGCGGGTGCGATTTATGATTTTGAAAGTTATCTTGAAGTATTTGAGAGAGATTTACAGGAGGCAGAGAAAGATATTATCATATCAAGCCCTCGAATGAATCGAAAGAAAGTATATCGAATGATTTCTCTGCTTAAGGAGCGGCAGGAAGCAGGAGTGAATGTGACGATTGTTACATGGCATCCAGATTATTACAAGTATGGGAAAAGTGAAGTGCGTATGGAATTGTTGGAGCAGCTAAGGAATGCAGGTTTTGAGATACAACTGATGGAAGAAGACTGCGAACACTTTGCGGTGGTGGATCAGAAAATTGTCTGGTATGGTAATATGAATTTTCTGTCAAAAGAGGATATGGAAAACAACCTCATGCGGGTAGTAAGTGGGGATATTGCTGTTGAGATTATGGAGATGACGTTTGGTGGGGAGAAGGAGCTGATGGATTTTATTTATTGACTTTTTGTTGTAAGGATAAAGCGAAAAGTGTATAATATGAATAGAAGTGTATTCCTAAAGGTAAGGAGATGAATGCTATGACAATGACAAAGGTAGAAATTGATGTGCCGGAGGAAATTGTACCATATACGGTGCTAGAG
>CAMWKN010000257.1 GCA_947174825.1 uncultured Clostridium sp. | reverse complement strand
ATACAGGCATTTTATCAATGTACTGGTCTGTCGGAAATCACGATTCCACAAAATGTAACAAACATTGCGGCAAATGCTTTTGCCGACTGTAGCGGAATGAAGTATGTTACTTTTTCGGGAAATGCACCAGAGACTATTACAGCCACCGCATTTACCAGTGTTACAGCCACTGTATTTTATCCAGTTTCGGATACCACATGGAATGGGGTGATTGGCAATCAATATGGCGGCACATTAACCTGGCAGCCTCATACTCATAGCTATCAGCCAGTGAAAATAGCCCCTACATGTACAGAGCAGGGATATACTAACTATCAGTGTACACGATGCAATAGTTCCTATGCTAGTGACTATGTTAATGCATTAGGGCATGTGGCTGTTGTAGACCCGGCAGTACCCGCCAACTGTACTAAAACCGGCTTGACAGAAGGTTCTCATTGTTCTGTGTGTAAGGAAGTGATCGTTTCGCAGATGACTACCCAGAAGACGGGACATCGATTTTTGGAATATGTTTCTAATGAGGATGCCAATTATGAACAGGATGGAACTAAGACGGCGCAGTGTAATTATTGTCAGGCCACAGATACCATTACGGATCTCGGGAGTAAGCTGATTGATGAAAACAAACCGATGGTAGAGGTTGCGGTAGGGACGAATCGGTGGACTGGATTTTTCCATTCCATTACTTTTGGATTGTTTTTTAATGAGACGCAGACAGCGACGATTCAGGCAAGTGATGAGGAGAAACTGTTAGATGGCAGTAAGGTTAATCGTCTGGATCAGGTGTATTATTATATTTCAGATACGGAAATTAGATCTCAGGAATTGGAGCAGCTGGCATGGAAAAAATATACGGATACCCTGACTTTAGATCCAAGTAAAAAGTATATCATATATGCCAAGGCGGTGGATCGGTCAAACAATATCACATATGCCTCTTCAACTGGAATGATTGTGGATGAGACAGCACCGGTAATCGATGGAATTTCAGACGGTGTGACCTATTGTGGAAAGGCAGTTTTTACGGTTAAAGATCTTTCTCTGCGATCCGTGACAGATAATGGAACAGCAATGAAAGCAACAGATGGGCTTTACACCATAGCAGGTGATGATCAGCTGCATCGGATTATGGCAACAGACGATTGTGGGAATATCATGGAGATTGCCATTGTGGTAAACCGACAGCATAAGTGGAAAGAGCCAGTATTTTCTTGGGATGAAAATTACAAGAGTTGCACAGCAGAATATAGCTGTAGCCTGGACAGTAAACATGTGGAGCAGGTAAATTGTAGCATACAGGCACAATCTCCAGACGCCACCTGCATCAAGGCAGGGAATGTGATTTATACGGCCACATCGATTTTGGATGGAGTAGCAAAATCGGATTCCCAAACTGTCTCCGGAATTGCATTGGGACATGATTATCTTCCAGTATTTACTTGGGCAGAGGATCGTTTTAGCTGTACAGTTACTCTTAATTGTAAAAGAGCGGGATGCTCGAAAGACACCACAGGGCATGTTTTAAATGACCTGCCGTGTTTGGTGGAGACCAGAACGACAGCGGCAACCTGTGTTTCTCAGGGGAAAAGAGAGGTGGTTGCCAGTCTGGTAGTGGATGAGGTGGAATATAAGGAAGCTTGCGGTGCAGAAGTGATTCCGATGGATGCCAGCAATCATGTGCATACTCAGATTTTTAACAGAAAAGCTGCCACATGCCTGGAAGAAGGATCCACTGGAGACATTTATTGTCTGGACTGTATGAAAATCGTAGGGCAGAGTGCAACGATAGAGCGATTGGCACATATTTGGGATGAAGGCATTGTGACTAAGAATGCTTCCTGTATCGAAAGCGGTATCCGGCTTCATACATGTACCAATGGCTGTGGAACGGTTTGGGAGAAGGATCTTCCAATCAATCCAGAGCAGCATGGGAAGCTTCGGATTGTAGGTGCCAAAGAGGCCACCATGACAGAAGCGGGATATACTGGAGACACCTGCTGTGACGACTGCAAACAGGTAGTGGTGCAGGGATCTGTTATTCCAGCTACCGGAGATATTGGTGGTGGAGAAAGTCCGTCGCCGGAACCTGGAAGCACCAAAAATCCATCGCCGACGTCAGGAAGTATCGATCATCCATCGCCGACACCAGGTGGTACCGAAAAACCATTGCCGACACCGGGGAACACTGGTGGTTCATCATCGGCTCCGGGAGGTGCAGGGGACTCGTCTTCTGGAAATGGAGAGAAGAAGCCTATGGGCAATTCCACGCCTGCGCCAGATGATTCATCGAATGCTTTGGCAAAAGGAACGGTTTTTGTGGCAGGGAAATTAAAATATAAGGTAAGTAGTGTTGCTAATGGAAAGTTTACAGTTGCCGTGCAGGCACCTACCAGTAAAAAGGTGAAAAGCCTCACCATTCCTGCTACAGTAAAAATGAAAGGGAAAAGCTATCAGGTTACTTCCATTGCTGCCAAAGCTTTTCAGAAATGCAGTAAGTTAAAGAAAATTACCATAGGAAAGAATGTAACCAGCATAGGAAAGAATGCATTTTATCAAGCAAAAAAACTGAAACAGATTACCATTCGTTCCACCAAGATCAGCAAAGTAGGAAAAAATGCCTGGAAAGGAATTCACCAAAAAGCGGTTATTCAGGTTCCAAAGAAACAGCGGAGCAGGTATCAGAAGCTATTCCGGAATAAGGGGCAGAAAAAGACAGTGCGGATTAAGTAGTAATTCATGTAAAAGTTTGTTATACTAGTATATCATGATGCTAGGGTTCGCTCACTAAACATTGACATAAAGAGAATCTGTTTACAAATATGTGGGATTGGATTCATAGGAAAGAAGGTATCTCATATGGACATGAATTTACAAATTACGGACATGGCCGGGGCAACTCCCGAACATTCTTTGGTTATCGTAAACTTTGTATCTGCAATTCGAAGACAATTAAAAAATAGTACCTGTTATGTTTATTCGGATAATGTGCAATACAAATTTCAAACGGACGATGGGGAATGCAAAACAGTAATACCAGATGCTTCCATTAATTGTCGTGTGAAATCAAGGCGTGGGAATGCTTTTGTAGATGCACCACGTTTTGTATTAGAAGTTTTATCGCCATCAACAGAGCAATATGACAGAACGGAAAAAATGGAGTTATACCGGCAGCAGGAAATTGAGGAATATTGGATTGTAGATTGGAGAAAAAAGGTAGTAGAGATTTACGAGTTGGACTATGAAAATGATATTCCTAAATATTATTTATGGAAAGAGATTTCTGAGAGTAATGCAGAGGAATTGAAAATTCTTCATTTTCCTAATATTAACATTTCGTTTGATGACTTATTTGAGGAGATAGACAGTTAGAAAAACATGGCGGTGTCAATTTGACGCCGCCATAGTAACATAATAGAAATATCTATTCTAGTCAACCACTTCTATTTGGTCAATATCAATTGGCTCTTTGAAAAAAGAAGCAGCGGAGATCCAGCGACCATGGCCTGCAGTACCTATGGCATTAAGGTATATTCCATCAAAAGCAATGGGAGCCAGTTCTGTCAGGGAATAGGTATGTCCATTATATTTTATTGTAGTATTGGAACGTTTCTTTTCAACCTGGCGTATCCATTTCTTTTCAATTTTTATAGAATTTTCATCACTACCTGCTTCTTCCCAGGCTTCTGTCGTGCTCTGCTTTTTCTGTTTGATCAGCCAGATCCCAATGGGATTAACATGCAGTGTATAGCCATCCGATAGTTTGAATGCCTTTTCTTCTGTATTTGCATGATGGTGAAAACCAATTCCATCAGAGGAATAATGATGGTTGTTCAGTAGTTCACCATAAACCAGATTGTTCTCTTTGTCGAATTCTATCGCATAATCTGTTAGTGTCAACCTTATCATATCACTACCTAAGATGTCACCCAAGGCTTCATCCTGACTATCCTTTGAGTACCAGCGATCAGCAAAGTAATATTTACCACTGCTGCTTTTCTGTTCATCATAAGAATAGAGATGCTGTATCATATCATCGTTGCCGTTATCCACTTCCATGTCAATCCAAGTATTATACTTTTCTTTTTTTACAGCCTTCTTTGCCACTTCGCTGTTTGCGTCAAAAAACCGCTGTTTATCGGTAGTGGAATCCCATATGGCAAGAATATTTTGGCTATCTGGATTTGTGAATTCCACCGAAAAATACATACACCCGAGTCGTGACCTGTCTCTTAAACAAAACTCAGAGCCCACGAGACCTCGCTACCGCACGGATGCCGT
>CAMWKN010000256.1 GCA_947174825.1 uncultured Clostridium sp. | reverse complement strand
ATCCTGGACTTTATTATCCGCCAGCTGAAAGAAATCTGCAACGATGACCAGTTTTTTATCAATCTCCGCAGTGATGTCTTTATGGTGGTAACGGAGTATGAGAAAAAGGAAGAATTGACTGTGTTTATTGAAACATTAGATGAAAAAATTCATTCTTTCAAAGATATCAAATTGCAGATGTCCTACGGTGTCTATATGGTGGAGGATCGGAATATGGAACTGCGCCAGATGGAAGACCGGGCAGAGATGGCAAGAAAAACGGCAAAAAATAATATATTGACGAATATATTGTTTTATCAGGAACAGATAAAGGATTCCCTGTATAATCGAAAATTTATTGAGGAAAATATGCAGTCTGCCATTACAGAAAGGCAGTTCCAGATGTATTTGCAGCCTAAGTACAGTATTAACCAGAATACCATTATTGGGGCAGAGGCACTGGTGCGCTGGGTGCATCCGAAACGGGGCATGATTTATCCAAACCAGTTTATTCCGATTATTGAGGAAAATGGTTTTGTCAAGAAGGTGGATTATTATATCTGGGAAGAGGCATGCCGTTTTATCCGGAAATGTCTGGATGCAGGAATTCAACCGTGTCCGATTTCCGTGAATGTATCACGGATCCATCTGCGGAATAATGAGGAATGTATTCAAAAGCTGTCTGAGATGATAGAACAGCATGAGATTCCAAAACATTTGCTGGAACTGGAAATTACAGAGTCAGCTGATGACCAGCAGATCAGCCAGAAAGCTCTGCAGTTAAAGGCGGAGGGATTTACCCTGCTAATGGATGATTTCGGCAGTGGATATTCTTCTCTGAACATATTATTAGAGACGCCATTTGATGTGATCAAATTGGATAAAAAGTTTATGGAGAATATGATGGTTTCCAGCAAAGGAAGACTGATTCTGGAACAGGTGGTTTCCATGGCGAATAAACTGGAATTGGGACTTCTGGCAGAAGGTGTGGAGACCAGGGATCAGATTGATCTGCTACATAATATTGGCTGTGACCAGGTGCAGGGGTATTATTATGCGAAGCCAATGCCAGCGGAGGAATTTTTTGCCTTGTTGCAGGGAGAATAGCTTGAAAAAATCCTTCTGAGACCGTAAAAGTTGTGGCGTGGGGGATTAAGTTAATTTTAGTTAAATTAACGAAAAATATCAGTATGGAATGTTTCGAAATGGAGGATGATGATGAAATTTACGAAAATGCATGGATGTGGAAATGATTATGTTTATGTTAATTGTTTGCAGGAGAAGATAAAACATCCGGATAAAGTGGCACGATATGTCAGTGACCGGCATTTTGGAATTGGATCGGATGGATTAATTCTGATTCATCCTTCCCAAGTGGCAGATTTTCGTATGGCAATGTATAATCTGGATGGTTCCGAAGGAAAAATGTGCGGAAACTGAATCCTTTGTGTAGCGAAATACGTGTATGATTATGGTTTAACAGAGAAAACCAGTATTTCTATTGAGACTTTGGCAGGAATTAAATATCTGGATTTGACGGTAAAGGACGGTAAAGTGGAGCTGGTGAAAGTGAATATGGGTGCGCCAATTTTGGAACCACAGAAGATTCCCGTTAATTTGGGTGCAGATCGTTGCATTGCGGAAACATTGGAAGTGGATGGCAGAGAATATGAGATTACAGCAGTGTCCATGGGAAATCCCCATGCGGTTACCTATGTGGAAGATACAGCCAGCCTGCCACTATCTGAGATTGGTCCGGGTTTTGAGCATCATGCTGTTTTTCCAGAGGGCGTAAACACAGAATTTATACAGGTACTAAACCGTAAAGAAATCAATATGAGGGTTTGGGAACGGGGTTCTGGGGAAACTTTGGCATGTGGTACCGGAACCTGCGCTGCAGTGGTTTCCAGTGTCCTGAATGGATTGACAGAGGAGGAAGTTACCGTACATCTTTTGGGGGGCGATCTGATTATATGGTATGACAGGGAGCAGAATACGGTATGGATGACGGGACCGGCTACGGTAGTGTATGATGGAATCATTGATATTAGTGAGGTTGATGTCTGATCAATTAGGAATATATTGGGGAGTTAAGTAGAATGTAATTATGGAATATGACGTGTCCGTAATATGGGATAGATGATATCACTAGAAATTGGGGGAAAGAGTAATGAATTTGCAGGATTTAGTAGTAGAATTGGACTATACTTGTTTACAGGGAGAGATGGATCGGGAGATTAGTACTTTGATTTATGATTCCCGCAAGGCAGAGAAAGATTCTGTTTTTGTATGTATTAGTGGTGCTGTCCGGGATGCCCATGACTTTGCCCCGGAAGTGGCGCAGAAGGGAGCAGCGGTGTTGGTGGTGGAGCATTCGGTGGATGTTCCGGCAGAAGTTACCGTATTACAGGTGGAGAATACCAGACTGGCACTGGCGGTCATGAGTGCTGCCTATTTTGGTCATCCGGCAAAGGAACTGCTTACTATTGGGATTACCGGCACGAAGGGGAAAACCACAGCTACCTATATGGTGCGCTCGATCCTGGAGGCATCTGGCTTTCAGACTGGTTTGATCGGTACCATTGAAACAATTATTGGATCAGAGACCATTCCTTCTGCCAATACCACACCGGAATCCTACAAGGTACAGGAATATTTTAGACGGATGGTGGATGCCGGCTGTAAATGTGTGGTTATGGAAGTGTCTTCCCAGGGGTTGATGTTGCACAGGGTGGGTGGATTTGTCTTTGACTATGGCATTTTTACTAATCTAGAGCCGGATCATATCGGTCCCAATGAACATAAGGATCTGGATGACTACATTCATTGCAAAAGTCTGTTATTCCAGCAATGTAAACATGGTATTTTCAACGCAGACGATAGTCATTTAGAACAGATTCTAAGGGGGCATACCTGTGAGGTGGAGACCTATGGATTTTCGGAGGGGGTAGACCTTCGTGCGCAGAATGTAGAGTTGACAGATAAAGGTGGTACACTGGGGGTTTCCTACAATATGAGTGGCTTGCTGGATATGCATGTAGAAATTGATATTCCAGGTAAATTTAGTGTTTACAATTCCATGACAGCCATTGCTATCTGTAGACACTTTGGTGTCAGCCAGGAGAATATTTTATCCTCTCTGTCCCAGATCCGGGTTAAAGGACGGGTAGAGATTTTACCGGTTTCCCCTAAATTTACACTGATGATTGATTATGCCCACAATGCCATGAGTCTGGAAAGTCTGTTATCCACCTTGCGGGAATATCATCCGAAACGGCTGGTATGTCTCTTTGGATGCGGTGGAAACCGTTCCAGAGACCGGCGATTTGAAATGGGGGAGGTTTCTTCTAAATTGGCTGATCTGACCATTGTAACTTCGGATAATCCACGAAATGAAAAGCCGGAGGATATTTTGGCAGACATTGTAACCGGAGTAGAAAAAGCGGACGGAAAATACATTACGATCATCAATAGAGAAGAGGCGATCCGCTATGCCATTGAACATGCCGAAGAAGGGGATGTGATCGTGCTGGCTGGTAAGGGGCATGAGGATTATCAGGAGATTTGTGGCAAAAAGTATCCGATGGATGAGAGAGTGATCGTGGCAGATATTGTTAGGGATGGTCATTTTATTCAGTAATTTTTTTTAGTAATAAATCAATGTGGGAAAGGAAAGTTATGTTATTTGCAGATGTCATTGTGGATATTTCCGTCAAAAGCCTGGATCGTCCATTCCAGTATCTGGTGCCGGAAGGACTGGAAAATGAGGTAGTAATTGGTACACCGGTTATGATCCCCTTTGGGCAGGGCAACAGGCAGCGGCAGGGATATGTGGTGGGACTTTCCACAGAATCCAAGTTTGATATTGGTCGGACGAAATATATTCTTCGGGTGGAAAAGCAGGGCGTGATTGCAGAATCGCACCTGCTTTCCCTTGCTTATTGGATGAAGGAGCATTATGGGGGATCCATGAATGATGCCATCAAAGCGGTAATGCCTGTACGCCATGGTGTACAGGAAAAAGTGAAACGCAGGGTATATCCGGTGGTGGATCGAGAAGAATTGTTGCGGCTGCGAGATCAGATGCAGGAGAAACACCAGTCTGCCAGAGTGCGTGTAATGGACGCCTTGTTAGCGGTGGATGTGTCCCATTATCGGGATGGGGTAGATTATGAAATATTGATCAAACAATATAAAATTACAGCCTCTGTATTGCGTGGTTTAGTGGATCGTGAAATGAGTGATATTGATACAAGACAGCTATACCGTAATCCTTATCAGGAGCTGCAGCCAAGCCGAAAGGAACTGGTG
>CAMWKN010000255.1 GCA_947174825.1 uncultured Clostridium sp. | reverse complement strand
G
This sequence comes from uncultured Clostridium sp., assembly GCA_947174825.1. Next base: position 4,291 of record CAMWKN010000255.1, on the reverse strand, counting down.
CAAGAAAGTATGCTATCTGTCTGATTTTGAAGAAATTAAAAAATATTTATTAAAAAATTGTATGAACGGTGATTTGTTAATAACTATGGGGGCAGGAAATGTGGTAGAAATTGGCGAAGATTTGATACAAAAATAATTATCCACATTATCCACAATCATTTTGTGTATATCGCTACACAATTGATTGTGGATATTTTTAACTCTAAAATTACAAATTAAGTGAAATTCATCAAACAACAGATAGTTATCCACATTATCCACATTAATATAGTGAAATGTTACGCACGAACCAGGGCTATTTTCAATCCGGAATTTGTGTGGTAAACTAGTTCAGCGGATATAAAATTCCCGCATTTAACCATTTAACTGTTAAAGATTACTATATACACTGTACTAGTTCCGCTCAGATTTTAAGAGCGATATTAATATTGGAAAGTATAGTGGGAGGCATTATGGATCAAATACTTTTATGCACAAATCACATGCCACGAACCACCTTAATACATAATTCGTTTATCGAAAACTATATGATGGAAGCCAACGGAGATTATGTAAAGGTGTATTTATACCTGGCAAAATGTATTCAGTATCAGGAATCCGAGCTATCCATTAGTTCCCTGGCTGATCACATGGATAATACCGAAAAAGATGTTATTCGGGCGTTACAATACTGGGAAAAACGAAATTTATTGCTGATTGAGCGCGATCCGCATACCGGCTGTATTATTGGCATTGATATGCTATACCGGAGCATTCGCCAAAATATGCAGAAAGCAATCATGTATCAACTATTTCTGCCAGCACAGAGATGGGCACAACGGCAGATTATGCACATACATCCACTGATACCCTTGTTTCGGGACAGATCGCTCCGATGAAAGACACCACGGCAGATTACACGCATATTTCTACTGCCACTCTTGACTCCGGGCAGATTAGTCCGATGGAAAGTATGACGGCTGATTACACAGCTATTCCTACGGTTGCTCTTGACTCTAGGCAGATCAGCCCGACAGAAAACGCAAGTGCAGAACCGGCTGCACAAATTCCGGAATTCCCCAGCAAGGGCAGCATGCATCTGGAAACAATAGCAACCTCTTATGTTTCCACTCCAATGAGAGTTAACACAAGAGCTTTCACTAATACGCAGACAAAGGCAAATACGAATACTATTGATGAGACTGGAAAAGTTTCTGTTTCCAGTGCCACACTGAAAGAATTAGCAGACAATGAGGAATTCGTATGGACATGCCATGTTATCGAAAGCTATTTGGATCGTCCTATGAAACCAAACGAAACACGACTTATTTCATATTTATATGGTACATTACATTTCTCCAAAGATCTGCTTCTGTACCTATATGAATACTGCATCTCTCTGGATAAAACCAATCCAAATTATATCCAGGCTGTTGCAATATCCTGGAACGAACAAGGTGTCACCACACCGGAGGAAGCCGAAAAAGTTTCTACAGCATATAACTCGGCTTATAATGCAGTGTCCAAATCGCTGGCTCTAGGTCGTGCGTTGGCAACCGTAGAGAAAAAATGTGTAGACCGATGGCAACATACTTGGCATATGGATCTCAGCGTGATACTGGAGGCCTGCAACCGTACCATTCTAAAGGTACATAAAGCCGATTTCAAGTATATCGAAGGAATTCTGGATCGATGGCAGCAAAACGGGGTGCACACCTTACAGGACGTAGAAAAGGCGGATCAGGCTTATGCACAAAACAAGAAAGATACCCCGCAAAATACCGACAGCCAATTACGGAATAGAACAAAGAACCAATTTCAGAACTTCCAACAGCGGAATACTTCCTCCCAGGAAGTAGACGACCTGGAACGTAGATTGTTGATGCGTTAACTATTATAAATGCTGTTCTATTAGAACAGTGGAATGGAGATTATTATGGGACTTTCAAGCACCCAGCACCGGGATATCATGTTTCGTTATGATCAAACCCGCATGAAAAACCAACGTACGCTGGATCAGCGTTACGAAACGCTATTTCAGGAGATGCCAGAATTGAAACAGATACAAAACGATATCATGAGTCTGTCTTTAAATCAGGCACGTCAGGAACTGCTTCACCCAGAAATCACGGAACAGGATCAGATCTCCTACCAGCAAAAACGCCAAGAGCTACTTGCTCGAAAAACGGCGCTGTTAACGGAGCACGGCTATCCAAACGATTATCTGGATACCATCTACGACTGCCCGGACTGTCAGGATACCGGATATATTAATAACCAGCCCTGCCATTGTCTGCGCCATGCCATTACCTTGGAACTATACAAAAGCTCCAACTTAATCAATATACTGGAAGAAGAAAATTTTGATACATTTGACGAAACATATTACAATGATTCCGAAATACATGAAAATCTTTCCCTGACTCCCCGCGAAAACATCAAGCGGGTACGTGAAGTTTGTCAGGATTTTATCAAGCATTTTGACAATGCTTATGACAATTTGATTTTTTATGGTCCTACCGGTGTGGGCAAAACATTCCTAACCCACTGCATTGCTAAGCAATTGTTAGATACCTCACATACAGTTCTTTACTTGACTTCTTTACAGCTTTTTGATATTTTAGAGAAAAATAAGTTCAACAAAGAGGATGTATCTACTTCCAATGAACAAATTTCATATATGCTGCAAAGTGATTTGTTGATTATTGATGATCTAGGCACAGAATTAGTGAACAGCTTCACTGCTTCCCAGCTATTTTATTTTATTGAAGAGCGGCATATCAGACAGCGTTCCACCATTATCTCTACTAACCTGTCATTTCAGGAATTACGAGATCGGTATAGCGAGCGAATCTTTTCCAGATTCACCGGATATTATAATTTTCTAATGATCGTCGGAGAAGATATCCGTATTCGAAAGGCACTCCGATGATCGCACTATGCCTTGAAACATAAAACAATGGATGAATTTCCTAATTCCATTAGTGCGATATGGTGCAACGTTTGAAAGGATACAGAATGGCTTATTTTATTGAATAGGAAACTGCTCGTAACATGGTGGTAATACGACCAAGAAATTCGAAGGATTTCTTGTAGCGTAAGCCGCTGGCTTACGCTTTTTTACAGCACTGGTACAACCTTTGTATCGGTCAAACTACATACACAATGGAGGATACTATGAAACGACATGATAAGTTAGCAGAAACAATTCCTGTAGGTACTCTGGGTATATTAGCATTGGAAAGCAGCCATGACCTAGGAAAACAGGTCAATGATTATATTGTTGACTGGAGACGGGAACGCGCATCCCGCCATACCGTTGCTTCTACCTTTGCAGGCTACAACAGAGATTCCTTTATTATTGAATCTTCCTGTCCACGTTTTGGTTCCGGAGAGGCAAAGGGAATTATCAGGGAATCCGTCAGAGGAGACGACCTCTACCTGCTAGTGGATGTCTGCAACTATAGTCTGACTTATAAAGTATGCGGCCAGGTCAATCATATGTCACCAGATGACCATTATCAGGATCTGAAACGTATTATTGCTGCTGTGGGTGGCAAGGCTCGTCGCATCACAGTCATCATGCCGTTTTTATATGAAAGCCGGCAGCACAGACGCAGCGCCAGAGAATCCCTGGACTGTGCACTGGCATTACAGGAGTTGACGCAGATGGGCGTGGAAAGTATTATTACCTTTGATGCTCATGATCCTCGCGTACAAAATGCTATTCCATTAAAAAGTTTTGAAACCGTACAGCCAACCTATCAGTTCATCAAAGCATTATTAAAAAATGTACCGGATCTGACGGTATACGCTGATCACTTGATGGTCATCAGTCCGGACGAAGGCGCCATGGGGCGTGCCGTATATTACGCCAACGTATTGGGTATTGACGTGGGAATGTTTTATAAACGCCGTGATTACAGCCGCATTGTGGATGGTCGAAATCCAATCATTGCCCATGAATTTTTGGGAGCTGACCTGAAGGGCAAAGATGTTATCATTATTGATGATATGATATCCTCCGGGGAAAGCATGATTGATGTTGCCACCGAGTTAAAGCGCCGCAAGGCAAACCGCATTTTTGTAGCTGCTACCTTTGGACTATTTACTAACGGTATGAAAAAATTTGACGAAGCGCACGAAAAAGGTTTGATTTACCGTGTATTAACTACCAATCTGGTCTATCAACCACAGGAAGTACTATCCCGCGACTATTATATCAGTGTAGATATGAGCAAATATGTGGCTCTGCTAATTGATACTCTCAATCATGACCAATCCATTAGTGGTTTATTGAATCCGGTAGAAC
>CAMWKN010000254.1 GCA_947174825.1 uncultured Clostridium sp. | reverse complement strand
GCTTATATTCCTGGCGAGGGTCATAACCTGCAGGAGCATAGTGTGGTACTGATCCGTGGTGGTCGTGTAAAGGATCTTCCAAGTACCCGTTACCATATTATCCGTGGTACACTGGATACCGCCGGTGTTGCTAACAGAAAACAGGGTCGTTCCAAGTATGGAGTTAAGAAACCTAAGAAGTAATCATTCACTAATTTGGGGAAGTGCCGGATTAATATTCACTGATTAACCTGGTGCGGACACGAAATCATTGTGAGTACCGATGAATTAATGATAGCAATGCAATTAAGGCAGTGTCGGCTGTTCGTGTTGCTAAATAATGTTAAGGAGGGAAGTAACGTGCCACGTAAAGGACATATACAGAAAAGAGATGTATTAGCAGATCCTGTTTACAATAACAAGATTGTGACCAAACTGATCAACAATATCATGTTAGACGGTAAGAAGGGTGTTGCACAGAAAATTGTTTATGGTGCATTCGAGATCGTAGCAGACAAGTCCGGTAAGGACGCTGTAGAGGTATTTGAAGACGCTATGAACAATATTATGCCACAGTTGGAGGTAAAGGCCAGACGTATCGGTGGTGCTACCTATCAGGTGCCAATCGAAGTTCGTACGGACAGAAGACAGGCTTTGGCGCTTCGCTGGCTGACATTGTTCTCACGCAAGAGAGGCGAGAAGACAATGAGAGAGAGACTGGCGAATGAAATCTTAGATGCTGCGAATAATACTGGTGCAGCAGTTAAGAGAAAAGAAGATATGCATAAGATGGCAGAGGCTAACAAGGCATTTGCACATTACCGTTGGTAAGAGTTAGGAGGTTAGAGTCTTGGCTGGAAGAGAATATCCACTTGATAGAACAAGAAATATCGGTATTATGGCGCATATCGATGCGGGTAAAACTACATTGACTGAGCGTATTCTGTATTATACCGGTGTAAATTATAAGATTGGTGAGACTCATGATGGTGCATCTACCATGGACTGGATGGAACAGGAGAAGGAGAGAGGTATTACTATTACTTCTGCTGCTACTACCTGCCACTGGACTTTGGAGGATCATCACAAAGTTAAACCAGGTGCGTTAGAGCATCGTATCAACATCATTGATACCCCGGGTCACGTTGACTTCACAGTAGAAGTAGAGCGTTCCCTGCGTGTATTGGACGGTGCTGTTGGTGTATTTGATGCCAAAGCTGGTGTAGAGCCACAGTCAGAGAATGTATGGAGACAGGCTGACACTTACAACGTACCACGTATGGCATTCATCAACAAGATGGATAAGATGGGTGCTGACTTTTTCATGTCTGTTCAGACGATCATTGACCGTCTGGGCAAAAATGCTATTCCGGTACAGATTCCGATTGGCAAGGAAGATGATTTTATTGGTCTGATCGATCTGTTCGAGATGGAAGCTTACTATTATAATGATGATAAGGGCGAAGATATCGAGATCAAAGAGATCCCAGATGATTTGAAAGACCTTGCACAGGAATGGCATGATAACCTGGTAGAAAAGGTTTGTGAGTTAGATGATGATTTATTAGAGAAGTACCTGGAAGGCGAGGAGCCATCCATTGATGAGATGAAAAAGGCTCTACGTAAGGGTACAATCGCTTGTGAGGCAGTTCCGGTATATTGTGGATCTGCATACAAGAATAAGGGTGTTCAGAAGATGTTGGACGGTGTTATTGAATACATGCCTGCACCAACAGATATCCCAGATATTACAGGTACTGACGAAGACGGTAACGAGGTAGTTCGTCATTCATCCGATGATGAGCCATTCTCCGCACTGGCATTCAAGATCATGACAGATCCATTCGTTGGTAAGCTGGCATTCTTCCGTGTGTATTCCGGTACATTGAACTCTGGTTCCTATGTATTGAATGCAACCAAGGAGAAGAAAGAGCGTGTTGGACGTATCGTACAGATGCATGCCAACAGCCGTAGCGAGATTGACAAGGTGTATTCCGGAGATATCGCTGCAGCCGTAGGTTTCAAGCTGACAACCACAGGTGATACCATCTGTGATGAGCAGCATCCGGTTATTCTGGAGTCCATGGAATTCCCTGAGCCGGTTATCGAGCTGGCAATTGAGCCAAAGACCAAGAATGACCAGGGAAAAATGGGTGAAGCATTATCCAAACTGGCAGAAGAAGATCCTACATTCCGTGCACATACTGATTCAGAAACGGGTCAGACCATTATCGCCGGAATGGGTGAGTTGCATCTGGAGGTCATTGTAGACCGACTGCTTCGCGAGTTTAATGTAGATGCTAATGTAGGTGCTCCACAGGTAGCATACAAGGAGACATTCCTGAAAGCGGTTGATGTTGATAGCAAGTATGCAAAACAGTCCGGTGGACGTGGTCAGTATGGTCACTGTAAAGTGAAATTCGAGCCAATGGATCCAAACGGTGAAGAGCCATTCAAGTTTGAGTCTACCGTAGTCGGTGGTGCGATTCCGAAGGAATACATTCCGGCTGTCGGCGAGGGTATCGAAGAGGCTGCACAGGCTGGTATCCTGGGTGGATTCCCAGTGCTGGGTGTTCATGCTACTGTATGGGATGGATCTTACCATGAGGTCGATTCCAGTGAAATGGCATTCCACATTGCCGGATCCATGGCATTCAAGGATGCGATGAAGAAGGGGGATGCCGTTCTGTTAGAGCCTATCATGAAAGTAGAAGTAACCATGCCTGAGGAATACATGGGCGACGTTATCGGAAGTCTGAACGCAAAGCGTGGTCAGATTGAGGGAATGGATGATATCGGTGGCGGAAAGATTGTTCGTGCATTCGTACCGCTGGCTGAGATGTTCGGTTATTCCACAGAACTTCGTTCTGCAACACAGGGACGTGGTAACTACTCTATGTTCTTTGAGAAATATGCACAGTGTCCTAAGAATGTACAGGAAAAGGTACTGGCAGCAAAGAATGTGTAAACAATAATGTTTTGTAATTGAATGTGATGATTGACAGACGAGAATTCGTTTGTAGATACAGGTTGTCATAGGAAATCAGATCAGATTAATGCGGAAAAAGCATTTTTCTGATCAGTAAATTGTAGATTTTATAGCGAAAGCAGGCATTATTATAGAAAAGCACTTGAAAAAAATACCAACATGCCCTATAATAGTGCCCATAGCGTGATTTTGCGTAAAGCGGTTAGATGCCTAAAGGTGTCTAAGGAATTAAAGGAGGATTATTAAAAATGGCTAAAGAAAAGTTTGAAAGAACCAAACCCCATTGTAACATTGGTACCATCGGTCACGTCGATCATGGTAAAACCACATTAACAGCAGCAATCACAAAGACTTTATCTGAGCGTGTAGCTGGTAACGCAGCTGTAGATTTCGAGAATATCGATAAGGCTCCAGAAGAGAGAGAGCGTGGTATCACAATTTCTACTGCTCACGTAGAGTATGAGACAGAGAAGAGACATTATGCCCATGTAGACTGCCCAGGCCATGCCGATTATGTAAAGAACATGATCACTGGTGCTGCTCAGATGGATGGTGCTATCCTGGTAGTAGCTGCTACTGATGGTGTTATGGCTCAGACAAAAGAGCATATCCTGTTATCTCGTCAGGTAAACGTACCTCATATCGTAGTATTCTTGAACAAGTGCGATATGGTAGATGATGAGGAGTTAATCGAATTAGTAGAGATGGAAGTAACAGAGAACCTGGAAGAGTATGGTTTTGAAGATTGCCCAATCATCAAGGGTTCTGCTCTGAAAGCTCTGGAAGATCCTAACGGTGAGTGGGGCGACAAGATCATGGAACTGATGGATGCCGTAGATGAGCATATTCCGGATCCACAGCGTGAGACAGATAAGCCATTCCTGATGCCAATCGAGGATATCTTCACAATTACCGGTCGTGGTACTGTAGCTACTGGTCGTGTAGAGCGTGGTGTTCTGCATGTTAATTAGGAAGTTGAAATCGTAGGTATCAAAGAGGAGACAACTAAGACTACCGTAACTGGTATCGAGATGTTCCGTAAGCTGTTAGACGAGGCTCAGGCTGGTGATAACATCGGTGCTCTGCTTCGTGGTATCAAGAGAGAGGACGTTGAGCGTGGACAGGTATTAACAGCACCTGGTACTGTAACCTGCCATACTAAATTTACTGCTCAGGTTTACGTTCTGACTAAAGACGAGGGTGGACGTCATACTCCATTCTTCAACAACTATCGTCCACAGTTCTACTTCAGAACAACAGACGTAACTGGTGTATGTAACTTACCAGCTGGTACAGAGATGTGCATGCCTGGCGATAACGTAGAGATGACAATCGAGCTGATTC
>CAMWKN010000253.1 GCA_947174825.1 uncultured Clostridium sp. | reverse complement strand
ACCTGTTTCTGAATGGTAGATGGTGCTTCCGGCACAATTGGCTGGAAATCAGCAAGCGTACCATCCTCATGGTAAGTGGCTTTATAGAATTGTGGAACATAGATGCCCGGAATCTGCGCTGCCTTTCTCAAAAATTCCTGGCGGTTCTCTCCAGATTTTTTCCACTGCTTATAAACATCCATCAAATCAAAATATACCGTTTCCCCTTCCCCGATATAAAACAAATCAAAGAAATCGGCAATGGGTTCCGGATTATAAGAGCAGGGACCTCCTCCGATCACAAAAGGCTCCTCCTGACCACGTTCTGTCGCCATCAGTGGGATTCCTGACAGATCCAGAATCTGTAAAATATTGGTATAACACATTTCGTATTGTAAAGTGATTCCCAAAAAATCAAAATCCCGTACCGGATCCTGACTTTCCAGGGCAAACAATGGAATATGCTGCTCCCGCATAATCCGATCCAAATCCACCCATGGCGAATAAACCCGCTCGCAGTAGATATCATCCCTCTGATTAAACATATCATATAGAATCTGAATTCCCAGATGAGACATACCAATCTCATACACATCCGGAAAACACATACAAAACCGGATATCCACTTGATCCGGATCTTTCACCACCATATTAACCTCTCCACCAATATAACGCGCCGGTTTCTCCACCGATAATAGTATTTCATCGCTTAATGCGAGTTTACGCATGGTACAACCTACCTTTCATTTCAAGTTAGACTTGTTTAGAATCTCTTGCATTCCGTCATAAATCTGAGCACTTACCTGTCTCCACAAGGTATCATCCTGGAGCCAATGCTCCACATATTCCTTATCAAATCCCTGATAACTAAAATTAAAATAAAATGCCACCGCTAAGACTAAAAAAAGCATCCCTGCCGTCATCCATCGCAGGAGACAATAGCGACGCTCCATTTTTTTATTGTGTTCTATCAGCTCCTGTTCCTGTTTGCGTCTGGAACGATAACGATAATCCCTTTCCATGGCAATACCTCCTGTCTCATTTGCATCATTATATGAGACAGGTCTGTCGGATATGACAGAGGGATGTTTGCAATTACGGTATCTCTTGCTATCGGCATGCGATAAAAGAAATGGTTTGCTAAGAAGAAATTTGCATAGCATTTATGCTATTGCAAAATTCTTCCAGAGTTGACTTAGTTTTTCTTTCGCAGAGTTTTATCCTGCGTTAGGAAAAACTTCAACTCTTTTTACCACTCCAGATCCGGATATTCGTTACAGCGATCTCTGGTCAACAGTAAGCCCATGGCTTTCTGTGCAGACAATCCCTCAAACAAAACTTTATTAATTCCCTCCACAATCGGCATGGAAACCTGATATTTTTCTGCCAATTTACGAGCAGCTTTTGCAGAATAGACACCTTCCACCACTTGTTTGACCTCATCCATTGCCGCCTGCATGGTATATCCCTGTCCAATCAAGTACCCAGCATTATGGTTTCGGCTGTGGGTACTGGTACAGGTCACAATCAGATCACCGATACCAGAAAGACCGGCAAAGGTCTCTGGCTTTGCACCCATTGCCACACCCAGTCTGGTTATCTCAGTAATTCCTCTAGTAATCAACGCTGCCTTGGTATTATCACCACATCCCAAGCCGTCGCAGATTCCTGCCGCCAATGCAATGACATTTTTGATGGAACCACCCAGCTCAATCCCTAACACATCCGGACTGGTATAGACACGGAAGCGATCATTCATAAACAATTCCTGTAGATCTTCTGCATATTCTTTTCGATTTGCCCCTACTACAACTGTAGTAGGAACTCCCACCGATACTTCCTCTGCGTGGCTTGGTCCTGATAATACTGCCACCTCAGCCTGCGGAATTTCCTCTTCAATAATGGCACACAAAGTCATTAGAGTATCCTCTTCCACTCCCTTGGCAACGTTAACAAGTCGCTGTCCCTGTGGGATTATGGCAGATACCTCCTTTGCTGTGCTGCGTACAAAAGGCGAAGCCACCGCAAAAACAATCAGATCTGTGCCATGTGCCACTGCTTGTTCCAGGTTTCCAGTAACTTCAATGGAAGAAGGCAGTTTTACCCCCGGCAGTCGCTGTAAATGTTCCCGATGTTCGGTCAACATATCCACTTCCTCTTGGATCTTAGACCATAAAGTAACTTTATGACCATTCTTTGCCAACAAAATTGCCAGTGCAGTTCCCCAACTGCCGGCCCCCAAAAAAGTAATCTGCTTCATAAAATAAATCCTCCCAATACATATTTCAACTCTTTTTTGCACCCAATTTATTCTCAGTCCCATGGATCAGCCGGACAATATTTTGCCGATGCTGAACATAGGCAAGAATAGTAAAGAGTAGACTGATTACCATCATATGGATAAACAAATGATCGCCACGGTGGAATGCCAGAGTATTTGCCGGTATGTACCATGCCACAAATAAAGATCCCAGAGATACATACCGTGTTAATGCAACCACAGTGATAAAAATTACCAGACCGATGGGAATCACAAGGGGATGTGCTGCTGATAAAACTACCGCTGCCGTTACGGCAATTCCCTTGCCACCTTTGAAATGTAGATAAAACGGAAAATTATGTCCCAATACCACGCCCAAGCCAAAATAGAGACATAGTAAGTACTCCATCTCTCCCTGGAAAATACAGCGGATGATCACGATAGGAATAATTGCCTTTGCCAGGTCCCCAGCAAAAGTAATTAATGCCGGCAGTTTCCCTAATGTCCGCAGAACATTGGTAGTTCCGGCATTTCCACTACCAGTATCACGAATATCAATATGGTAAATTTTCCCCACCAGATATCCACTGGAGATACAGCCACATAAATATCCAATTACCAGACAAATCAAATACGAAACCATGTTATTTTAATTCCTCCTTCTCTATATATAGGAAAATGCTATATCAAGATTCAACTCTTTTTTTGCCGTATATAAAAGCGCAATGGTGTACCACCAAAACCAAAGGCTTCCCGTATCTTGTTTTCCAGATATCTGGTATAGGAAAAATGCATTAATTTTTTATCATTGACAAAAACGGCAAAGGTAGGCGGTTTCACGCTAACCTGTGTCATATAATAGATTTTTAATCTTCGTCCCTTATCCGAAGGCGGCTGCTGCATTGCCACTGCCTCTGTCAATATTTCATTGAGAACACCGGTAGCAATTCGGAGCGAATGATTCTGAATCACCGTATCCAATGCGTCAAACAATTTTGGCAGACGCTGTCCTGTTTTTGCTGAGATAAACAGGATCTCCGCATAAGGCATAAAGGATAAGGTTTGACGGATTTTATTGGTAAATTCTTTCACAGAATGATTATCTTTTTCAATGGCATCCCATTTATTGACTGCAATAATCATACCTCTTCCACGGTCATGGGCAATACCGGCAATTTTGGCATCCTGTTCTGTCACTCCCTCTGTAGCATCAATCAGCAAAACCACCACATCTGCCCGTTCTACGGCAGATACCGTTCGCAGGATACTATAGCGTTCGATTTCCTCTTTGATTTTATTCTTTCGACGTAAACCTGCCGTATCGATAAAGACATACTCTCTGTCTTCCCATTTGATTTCCGTATCAATGGCATCTCTGGTGGTGCCAGCCACATCAGACACGATCACACGGTTTTCTCCCAGTAATTTATTAATGAGAGAGGATTTTCCTACATTCGGCTTCCCTACAATTGCCACACGGGGACGTTCGTCTTCTATTTCTTCTTCATCTTTCGGAAACAGTGCCGTTACTTCATCTAACAGATCTCCCAGCCCCATTTTATTGATGGAAGAGACTGCATGGGGATCTCCAATACCCAGATTAAAGAATTCATACACATCCGGCAGCATTTTTTCATAATTATCCACCTTGTTGACCACTAATACAGTATGTTTCTTTCCCTTTCGCAACATATCGGCTACTTTGTAATCGGCATCTAACACACCTTGCTGGACATCAACCACAAACATGACCACATCTGCCATTTCAATTGCCATCTCTGCCTGTTCCCGCATATTACGCAGCATCTGGTTATTAGTTTCCGGTTCAATTCCACCGGTATCCATCAGGGTAAAATTATAGTTCAGCCAGGATACATCTGCGTAGATACGGTCACGGGTTACTCCTGGTGTATCCTTTACTATGGCAATGCGTTCGCCTGCAATCATATTAAATAGAGTAGATTTCCCCACATTTGGCCGTCCTACGATTGCCACAATTGGTTTGCTCATTTGATCCTCACTTTCCTCAGCCTGTTACACAAACTAGTAAAATAATAAATACACAAATTAGATA
>CAMWKN010000252.1 GCA_947174825.1 uncultured Clostridium sp. | reverse complement strand
GTGTTGAATTGTGGAGAGGCTACCGCTTCTGAAATTGATCAGGAAGTGATGCGGATTCTGCTGGAATGCCATGCAAAGGCAAAGGAGCTGTTGTCTGGGGACAGGCCATCTTTGGATGAACTGGCAAAATTTTTGATCGAGCATGAGACCATTACAGGCAAAGAATTTATGAAGATTTTCCGTAAGGTGAAAGGGATTCAGGAGCCGGAGGGGGATCGTTTTGATTTGATGGTTCTGGATGTGGATGGAACTCTGACCGGATCGGATCGTCAAATCTCTGATGTTACTAGGGATGCCATTGTGGAAGCACAGAAGAGGGGAAAGACGATAGCAATTGCTTCTGGTCGTTCCATTGCAGGTATTCGGGGGATTGCATCTGGAATCTCATTAGAGGAATATGGTGGCTATGTCATTGCGTATAATGGAACAACAATTGTTAATTGTAAAACGGGAGAATGTATCTTTAACCAGACCATACCAGATAATATGATTCAGCCGGTATATGAGGCTGCGATGGAGTTATCTGTAGGGATTATGGCATACAATGATGCGGCAAAGGAATTGATCGTATCGAATGGTGTGACTTCTTACGTAGAGGCAGATGCCAAGGCTTGCCAAGTGACTTTGCGGGAAGTGGATCATTTTATGAAAGCAATTCAGGCACCGATCAATAAAATATTTGTGTCAGGGGATCCAGAGCGGATGAAAGAAGTAGAGCGGATTTTACAGAAGCGTTTTGGAATGCAGCTGAATGTATTTCGTTCGGATCCTTATTATGTGGAATTACTTCCAAAATATATTGATAAGGGTGTGGCTGCGGAAAAACTGGCGAAGCATTTGGATGTGCCAAGAGACCGGGTGATCTGCGTGGGAGACAGTTATAATGATCTGCCTATGTTACGCTATGCCGGACTGGGTGTTGCGATGGGGAACGCAGCACAGGAGATTCGGGAGCAGGCTGATTATGTGACTGGAACGAATGATGAGAATGGTATTGTAGAACTGATTGAAAAATTTATGGTAGAAAGTGAGTAGATATGACAAATTAGGGGGAGATAGCAAATGAACAGTCGTACAGAAGAAAATTATTATTTGGCGCGATTGTTGGATGAGGATGATAAAGGGATCTTGGAGAGGGAAGCCCGTTTTAATCAAATCATGATGATGTATTCCTGTGGGATTCGGGAGGTTACGACAAAATTAGAGATACTAAATGATGATTTAAAAGCGAGGTACCAGAGAAACCCAATTCACAGTATTAAATCCAGAATCAAGTCGCCAGTCAGTATTGCTAAGAAATTAAAAAAGAAAGGGAATCCGGTTTGTGTGGAGTCAATACGGGACAATTTAAATGATGTAGCTGGTGTCCGTGTAATCTGTTCTTTTATCGACGATATCTATACGATTACAGAGATGCTGACTTCACAGACGGATATTACATTAGTCAAGCTTAAGGATTATATTGAACATCCAAAGCCCAACGGATACCGTAGTCTACATCTGATTATTGAGGTACCGGTATTCTTTGCTGACCGTATGCGTCCGATGAAGGTGGAGGTACAGATTCGTACTATTGCTATGGATTATTGGGCAAGCTTGGATCATCAGCTCCGGTATAAAAAGGACGATCTGGATGAGCATGTACGGGTGGAGATGGAGAAAAGACTGAGACGCTGTGCGGATGTTATATCGGAGACAGATATGGAAATGCTGGATATTCGGAAAAATATTTATGGATTCCGGATATGATACTAGGGTCAAAAGTAGACCGCAATGCGAAGCAATGTAGCAATGCGTAGTATCAATGAGTATTTAGAAAGATGAAAAAACAGGAGAGAATGAGATCATGAAACGATTTGTGAAACGGAACATAAAGTACATTCTTACAACTCTCCTGTTGTTGTTTCTTTTATGTTGTGCAATTAGAGGAATCCATATTCGCTCGGTACAGGAAGTAAGGCAGGAAGCGCAGGAATTAGCGGGAATTACAGGAAATGACAGTTTGGAGTCTCAGGGAAGAAATGGGCAGAATATTGATTCGGATACAGGGACGGAAGCAGGAAATCCGGTGGTAGAATCGTCAAACCATGAGACAATGGAATTAGGTGAGTCAACTCAGAATCAGACAGAAGTAGATGGGGAAACGGACAACTCAGAGAAATCGGAAGCGGCCCAGACTGATACTTCCGGAGAAGGAGCACAATCAAAATCAAATAAAAGTGAGAAATCCCATACCGCAGGACAGAATGATGCTTCAAATAACAATAAAAGTGATACATCTAACAAGAAGGCTGTAGTGGAAAAAAATAAAAAGACCTCTGCCGGGGGAAGTGGAAAAACGACTGCAGGGAAGCAGGCAACCACACAGAAAACAGGAAAATCCAAGAAGAAACAGACGAAAACATCAACTTCTGCTTCCAGCAAACGGAAGATTTCCGATGGAAGAGGTACGAAGCCGGATCAGTATCATACAGATCCGGTTCCTTCTGGGAGACCGGAGCCAGTCAATGCAGAAGATCAGTCTGTCAATCAGAAGAAGAGTTTTTATGTTTATCTAAGTATTGATGTACTGACGATATTGGATCACATGGAGGATCTGAAAGCGGGATTACAAAAATATGTTCCAGCAGATGGTTGGATTCTGCCGAAAACACAGGTACTCTGTTATGAAGGGGAAACAGCATGGGACGTGATGTCCAGAGAGTGTAAGGCACGGGGGATCAATGTACAGTCAAGTTATACCCCCCTATATAATTCTGTATATATGGAGGGAATCAATCATATTGGAGAGTTTGACTGTGGTGCCACTGCCGGATGGGTCTATGAAGTAAATGGCTGGATACCGAATTATTCCTCCTCCCGTTATGTATTGGTAGAAGGGGAGTATCTCCGGTGGCGGTATTCCTGCACCGGTTTCGGATCGGATCTGGAGGGGGCAGTTCGTCAGTAATGAAACATCTGATTTAATGAGCACAGCGGCGGTCGTGCTTGCGCGAACCGGCATTGTGCGAATGCACAGACTGAGACGTTAGTCGAGGTGATATAAGGAGAATGGGAAAGATGACGATGCGGAAACACCCTCTGCCAGAGTTGCTCAGATATCTGGTCTGGCTGCTTATTATAGCAACTACCCATCATCCTGTGGCTTTGATCCTCTGCCTGCTTACGGTAGGGCTTATTCAGGGGAGAAAATTCTGGAGGAGTCTTCCTTTCGATATTCTGATGGTTGGGACTACCATATTGATTAATATTTTGACAAACCATGGGGGAGAGACTTATCTGTTTTATCTCAATGATAATGTGGTTACCTTGGAGTCCATTGTATATGGAGGAATTTTGGGATTACAGATTCTTCTTTTGATTCATATTTCAGCCATATTCAGTCATAGAATGACAGCGGACAAGCTGGTCATTGTAACTGGCTCCATGTCGCCGTCTTTGGCAATTTTACTATCTATGGCAATTCGCAATATTCATCGCTATCACCGTAAAATACAGGAAATATATCGATACCAAAAATGTGAAAGCCGCAGTGAACACATCTGGGAAAAGCTGTTCCTTTCTATTCGTACCGTGTCTATTATGGTAAACTGGGCGTTGGAAAATGGATTGGAGACTGCGGATTCCATGATTGCCAGAGGATATCAGAGCGGACGGAGAAGCAGCTATGCACCTGTCCGTTTTTTGGGACGGGATGGGGTGGAATGTATCTGCTTACTATTATTTGTGTTATTATGGGAATGGGGGCAGCCATTTACAATTATTATTCCTTATATTCAAATTGGTGTCTGTTATTGGTGGATGGCATTGACATTTGGATACATGGGATATGTACTGGTGGAGGAAAAATATGAAGATCAATATCAGGAAAAAAACAATATCCGGACGAGAGATTCTGCACGATATATCCCTGGAGATTGGTAAGGGGATTACGTTGATTGTGGGAGATAGCGGATCGGGAAAATCCACCCTGCTGCGGGAGATGGTGCCGGGAATATCTGCCATTGGGGAATGTGATGGCACTGTGCGCTTTTTGGGACAGGATATCTCTTCATTGAAACCTGGAGTGATTGGCTTTGTATCCCAGAATCCGGATAATCAGATTGTATGTGATACCGTGTGGCATGAACTTGCCTTTGGCTTGGAATCCCTGGGGACACCTACCGGAGTGATACGGGGGAGAGTGGCAGAGATCAGTACCTGTCTGGGAATTGAGAATTGGTTTGCGAAAGCAGTGACCGATTTGTCAGAGGGAGAAAAGCAGAAATTAGTGCTGGCATCGGTTTTGTGTATGGCGCCACAGCTTATTGTCATGGAT
>CAMWKN010000251.1 GCA_947174825.1 uncultured Clostridium sp. | reverse complement strand
TAATCACCTTGGCACAAAACGGGAAAAGCAGGTGCTGATTCTTACATTGTTTGTTTTGAGTACGCTTCCAAGTATCTGTAATGTGTATGAGATGAAAATTGTGCCAGCATGGTGGAGCGGAGTATGGCCGATATTGTATTATTTTATCGGTTGTTATATCAGGGAATATCCGCTAAAATTATCGTGGCTTTGGCATCTGGTTTTGTTTGTTGTGGTTGTATTTGTCAGTACAAAATATAATATCCACAGAAGTCTTGACAAAGCTTTTGAGGGACAGCTGTACAATGATTGGTATGGATGGCAGAATGTTTTGAGTACAACACTTTTGTTTTCTCTTTTAGGTAAAATGAATCTCGAAAAACTTCCAGTAACCGTCAAGAGAATATTATATTGGATTTCCAGACTGTCGCTTGGGATTTATCTAGCTTCCTGGATAGCGGATCAGTATGTGTATCCGAAACTGAGAATGACAGTTCCTGATTTTGGAGACAGGATTCCTTATTTTGGAATAACGGTTCTGCGTGTCTTTACGGGTGCTTTTATACTTGCACTGGCGGCGGAAGTGATTTATCTTATTTTGTCAAAAGGCGGTATGATGATAGTTGGGTTGTTCCAGGAAGACAAGAAGGCAATTAGAAAATAAGATGAAAGGAAATTTGAAAGAGGCAGAGTGGAATTTTGATAATATGAAAAAAATTGAAAAAACTGTGTATTTTTAAAATAAAATGTGGTATTGTATAGAATGGTGTTTGTCGGGGAAACCTGGCATACCTGGTGTAACGAATATTAATTTTGTTTTGCTTTAATTTAGAATAACTTAATATTCGTTACACCAGGATAGTGAATTGGAAGTCGTGTAAGGAAATGAGGTTATTATGTACGAGAATGAGATTGAGAGCATTGCAAGCAAGAAAAGCAAGGAAGAAATCTATGTGGAGCTGTTAAAGCTGACAAAAGAAATGATGCAGAAAAAGGGACAGATACAAGGAAAGAAGAAGGTTTATTATATTTCTGCGGAATTTCTGATCGGTAAATTGTTGTCCAATAACCTGATTAATCTGGGAATCTATGATCAGGTGGCAGAGGCATTACAGAAGCATGGAAAGAGCATGGCTGAGATCGAGGAAATTGAGATGGAGCCATCTTTAGGTAATGGTGGTCTGGGGCGTCTGGCTGCTTGTTTTCTGGATTCTATTGCTACTTTAGGACTGCCGGGTGATGGTATTGGTTTGAACTATCATTTGGGACTGTTCCAGCAGAAATTTGAGAATAACCTGCAAAAGGAAAAGAAAAATCCATGGATCACTGATCAGAGCTGGCTGCGTAAAACTGATGTAAGTTATCCGGTAATTTTTGGCGGCATCAAAGTACAGTCTACCATGTATGAAATTGATGTGACTGGTTATGACAATCAGTGCAACACTTTGAAATTATTTGACTTGGATACTGTGGATGACAGTATTGTAGATGAAAATGGCATTTCTTTTAACAAAGAAGATATCCAGCGTAATCTGACTTTATTCTTGTATCCGGATGACAGCGATTATCAGGGACAGGTATTGCGAATCTATCAGCAGTATTTTATGGTTAGCAATGCAGCACAGCTGATTTTGGATGAAGCGGTGGAAAAGGGAAGTAACCTGCATGATCTGGCAGACTATGCTGTGATCCAGATTAACGACACCCACCCGACTATGGTTATCCCGGAAATGATCCGTCTGTTGCTGCAGAGAGACATTGCCATTGACGAGGCAATTGAGATTGTATCTAAAATGTGTGCTTATACCAACCATACCATTCTGGCAGAGGCACTGGAGACCTGGCCGATCTGGTATCTGGAGCGTGTAGTGCCGCAGTTAATCCCAGTTATTAAGATGTTGGATGTGAAAGCAAAAGAAAAATATTCCGATGACCGCGTAGCAATTATTGACAAAGATCAGCGAGTTCATATGGCACATATTGATATTCATTACGGATTCAGCGTGAATGGTGTGGCGGCACTTCATACAGAGATTTTACAAAAGAGCGAATTAAAGCCATTCCAGGATATTTACCCTAATAAATTTAACAACAAGACAAATGGTATTACCTTCCGCCGTTGGTTACTGCATTGTAATCATGAACTGTCTGCGTTTATCACAGAGAAAATAGGCGATGGTTACAAACGCAATGCGGATGAGTTGGAAAAGTTAATGCAGTTTGCAGGGGATCAGAGCACCTTAAATGCTTTGATTGATATTAAGCAACAGAAGAAAGCAGAGTTTAAGAAATACCTCAAAAATAAAGAGGGAATTGATATTGATGAAAATTCTATCTTTGATGTACAGGTAAAACGTTTACATGAGTATAAGAGACAGCAGATGAATGCCCTGTATATTATCCATAAATATATGGATATCAAGGCAGGAAATAAACCAAAGACACCAATTACCATGATCTTTGGTGCAAAGGCTGCTCCGGCATATACTATCGCCAAGGATATCATTCATTTGATCCTGTGCCTGTCTGAGCTGATTGCGAAAGACCCAGATGTCAGCCCGTATCTCAAGGTGGTTATGCTAGAAAACTACAATGTAACTTATGCCGAGAAAGTGATTCCGGCAGCTGATATTTCCGAGCAGATTTCCCTGGCATCCAAAGAGGCATCCGGAACCGGTAACATGAAGTTTATGTTGAACGGTGCAGTTACTCTGGGAACCGAGGACGGTGCCAATGTGGAGATTCATCAGTTCGTAGGTGATGATAATATTTACATCTTTGGTAAGTCCAGTGAAGAGGTTATCAAATTATACGAGCAGAGTTCTTACAGTTCTGAGAAGTTTTATGATGATGATCCGGAAATTGCCAAACTGGTGGACTTCATCATCAGCAAAGAGATGTTTGCTGTAGGAAATAAAAAGAGCCTGATCCGTCTCTATATGGAACTTGTAACCAAGGACTGGTTTATGACTCTCTTGGATCTGAAAGATTATATTAAGGTGAAAGAGCAGGCATTGGCAGATTATGAGAACCGTCAGGCATGGGCTGACAAGATGTTAACTAACATTGCCAAGGCAGGATTCTTCTCATCTGACCGTACCATTGCCCAGTATAATGAGGATATTTGGAAACTATAGTTAACGAAGGTTGAGAAGCCGAAGGTTACAAAGGGAATATTCATGCCTATGTGAAGCATGTGTTTAGAGAGATTTAATGGTCGCTTTAATGGTCGTCTTTGTGATGATTAAAGTGACCATTAAATTATTGAAGATCTTTCTGGTTTTCTTTATGATGGAAAGGGGCGTAATGGATGCAGGTGGCAACGACAGTAGGTACTCCATATATTATTTTGGCGGTGCTGCTCTTTGTGATCGTGGTGGCAGCAGGTATTATGGTGGTTACCTTTTTGGTGGAGCGAAAATGGGGCTATACACCGGAGCGGGAGCAGGAACTGGAGGAACATAGTGAGCAGGACAATGAATATTAAGTGATAGGCGGTTGTTGTACTAGTGGCATTTGATTGGTATGCTGGGGAAATTTGACAGAGAAACATTTTCTGGTTAAAATTCTTAGAAAATGTTTAATGATAGGTTTCTGAAAAATATATAATAAGGATCGTAAAAGCAATAGAATGTTTTCTTGATGGAGAAGAAATTAAGAATAAAAAGGATGTGAAAATATGTCAAAATTAGAAAAAATACACGAATTATATGAAACTTGTAAGGATATTAATATTGACGAGGCAGATGATTTTATTATTCAAACAGTTGATGAGGAAGAAAAGGGATTTATTCGTACATTGACAGACTATATCTTACAACAAAAACAAAAAAGAGTAGTTGCGGAAAAGAGGTTTTAGAATTGAAAAAATATCTTATATTTGCTGGTGTTAATGGTGCCGGAAAAACAACCTTATATCAGACAAATAGTGAATATAAAAGTTTGCCACGTGTTAATATTGATGAAATTGTTCGTGGTTTTGGTTCATGGAAAGTTAGCTCTGATATATTTAAGGCTGGAAAGATTGCTGTCAATCAGATAAAAGAGTATTTTGAAAAGGGAGAATCATTTAATCAAGAGACGACCTTATGTGGTTATAGTATTTTTAGAAATATTGAAAAAGCAAAAGAGTTAGGTTACGAGGTGGAATTAAATTACGTAGGATTGTCTTCTGCTGAATTGGCAATATCCAGGGTGGAACAACGGGTAAGGGATGGAGGTCATGGGATTCCAGCGAAAGATATTGAAAGAAGATATGTGGAATCATTGAAAAATTTGAAGAAGGTAATTCCTATATGTGAGCGAGTAAAGATTTATGATACCTCTAAATCATTTAGGAAGATAGCGTCTATT
>CAMWKN010000250.1 GCA_947174825.1 uncultured Clostridium sp. | reverse complement strand
AATATTTTTTAATAAAAATTTGTGAGGTAGGATATTATGTTAATATATGTTACGCTGATCTACAAAAAGTAGTTTTCTTACGATAGCTTAAGAAAAGCAATAAAAATTTATGGAGGTTTTACTTATGTTCCTTGAAACGCAAAGATTGATTATTCGAGATTTAGAAACAGGAGATGCGGTATCTTTTGCTGAAATGGCAGCAGATGGAAGTTTAAATGATATTGGTTTTGATCAAGACTGTGGCAACTGGATTGTGGAATGGATAAGCGAGGCAAAGGATTTTGCAGCCAGAAATAATCCTGAAAAGGATTATTTAGCTTATACAATAGTCTTAAAGGATAAAAATATTGTAGTTGGTTCTATTGGATGTTCCTATTATGAAGATTTTCAGGAAACGGGTATTACCTATTTCATCGGCGCGCAATACAGGAATAATGGTTATTCAACGGAAGCAGTGAAAGCGTATACAGAATATTTTTTGGAACATTATCATGTTCAAAAGATGATAGCCACAGTCAGGGCGGAAAATATATCGTCATGGAAAGTGCTTGAAAAAACAGGATGGAAATTAATGGAAAAAAGAATGTATAAAGATTTAAATGATGATAAAGAGGAATGGTATCATTTTTATGAGATTGTGTTATAATTTAAAATGTTTATATGATGTTTGAGTAAGCGAGTAGAAAACTATGCTTAAGATTTGATATTGAATTAGCGCGATGTTTATGATAACATATGTATGAGTAGTCGTGTTCAAGGTGCGGTTAATCTCCCTGTACGAGGGGAGGTGGTGCGATGAGTACATACGAAGTAATGACTTTGTTGTTTCTAGGTGGTACGTTTTTAGTCGCATTGCTTGCCTATTTAGATAATAGGAACAAGCGCAAGCCAACAATTCCATAAACATAAATAATAATGGAATTGTTGGCTCGCACGCAGTCGCCAAATGCAAGCAAGCTTGCGCTTGGCTCGTTGCGAATGCGCAAATAAAAATCACCCTATCCTTGTACTTTTAGCGAAGCTGGGATAGGGCAACACAATCTCAGGGAGCTAAACCCACCTTGTGGGCGACTGCTCTTATGTTGTTATTATAATCATTGCTGATAGTAATGTCAATAACTTGTATAAATATAATTTATAAACTGATAGTAAATTACCGTTTGTGTCGTAAATCATACCGCTTGTGCATTTTTTCATCTGCGGTATGATTTTTTTTGTATAATAGTACAGTTGCAAAATGCCTGTTACAGCGAATGTGCAATCATGGTGGGTGAAATTATTCTCCTACGTGGATGTATCAAAAACATAATATTCGTTGTAATATGGTATCTGTGGCTGACAAAGAAAAAATGATTGATATAAATGGTACGAGGAGGTTTGCGGTATGGGTGCAAACAGGGACAAGCAAGTCAAGGTATGGGATGGTTTCTGTGGATATCTAAAATATATCTGGAAAGAAAATAAGAAGCTCTATTTCTTGGGAATACTATATTTTCCGGCATTTATTCTGGCGAATTATTTGCAGGTATATCTACCGAAACTGGTTATTAAGGAACTGGAGGAGAGGCGGACACCGATTCATTTGGGTCTAAGCATTTTAGTATTGGTGCTGATTTTGGCAGTGGCAATTATCCTGCGAGTGGGGATGCAGTCCAGGGTAGAGTATGGCAATAGTGTTATTGCCCAGAAAATGCGGAATGATTATGCGGAAAAATTATTATATGTGGATTATGGTTGTCTGGAAGATCACGAATTTATTACCTTACGGAATAAGGTATATAAAAGCTTTACCGGAAGCATTGGCGAAGTGCATGATACAGGCAGAATGACTGATTTTTTGGAACCATTATTGTTAGTGGTAGCATCCCTTGGTAATATTTTGGTTTATGCTATGTACATTTGTAAATTATCACCATGGCTGTTGATTTTTCTGTTATTTTTGATTCCGCTGGAGGCAATTTATGTGAAAAAAGTCTTGGTAAAGCAGGAAATCCGCTATGCGGAGAAGGGGTCAGATGCCTGGAAAAAAATGGATTACACCGTGCGTAAGACGGAAGATTTTTCTATGGCAAAGGATATTCGTTTGTATCAGATGCCAGAATGGCTACTAGCGATTATTGATCAATATATTAAAGAGGGACTGGTATATAAAGCCAAAGAATTAAAAACACGGTTATTTTCCGGCTATCTAAATACCGTATTGTTTGGTTTATACAATGGCTGCATTTTTGCTAGTATTTTATATCAATTGTGGCATGGTAATATTACCGCATCCGATCTGGTATTTTATGCCGGAATGGGTCCGGCATTGTTTCAATTATGTGGTCATGAACTAATGAATAAAATTTTTGTACTTTCCAGTGTTTCCATTGCGTTTGCACGGTTTCAGGAGTTCATCCAATATGGACAGGATTCCGGCAGATTAGAAGTGCCATTGCAGAAAACGGCTCCGATTCTTCAGGCAGAGCATGTGAGTTTTACCTATCCGGGGGCAGAAAGGCCAGTGCTGCAGGATTTGAACATAAGAGTCGAGGCAGGGGAAAAGATTGCTATTGTAGGAGTAAACGGTGCCGGAAAAACCACATTGATGAAGTTATTTTGCGGATTACTCCATCCTACAGAGGGAAGGATTCTGTTGAATGGACGGGATATGGAAGAGATGGAGGCAGAGGAACGATATGCCTGGTTTAGCTGTGTGTTCCAGGATATACAGTTTTTGCCTCTGTCGATTCGGGAAAATATATCTATGGGTGTCCCAGATGATGGACAGGATATGGATACAAGAGTATGGAAATGTCTGGAGCAGGCGGGGATCCGAAAGGATATTGAGAGATTGACAGGTGGCTTAGATACTATGATGGAGAAAAATCTGAATCAAGATGCGGTAGATTTTTCCGGTGGACAACGACAGAAACTGATTCTGGCAAGAGCACTATACCGTGACGCGGGTGCCTTGATTCTGGACGAGCCTACAGCTGCTCTAGATGCTTTGGCGGAGAATGATATTTATGAAAAATATGCAGAATTTGCGGGAAATAAAACCTCGTTTTTTGTGTCTCATCGTTTGTCCAGTACCCGGTTTTGTGATCGGATTTTACTAATAGACGGAGGAAGGGTAGCAGAGGAAGGAACTCACGGTCAATTGTTGTTGGCAGAGGGGCTGTATGCCAAAATGTTTGCAATGCAGAGCAGATATTATACGGAGAAAGGAGAGAACATATGAAAGAGAAAAAGCAGAGTATAGCACAGATGTTTAAAATAAATTTCCGCGGTTTATCTCTGATTCACCGTTTGATTCCATGGAATTATTTTTGGAATTTTTTATATGTCACTTTTGAAGTTTTATATCGCTTTTGGTCATTTTTCTTTTTGGCACGTCTTATTGACCATACAGTCGAGGGTGCTGCCAGGGAGATATTGATTCATGATATTGTGATACTGGTAGTAGGCGAAATGGTTGTGCATATGTTGTTTCAGGGCTTACAGAACTTTTATTTTTATTGTGGTTCTAACATTTGGGAGTGGGCAAATGTTCATTTGAATGAAAAAATTATGTCCATGGATTATGAATATATGGAGTCGGAAATGGTGCATAACAAGAGACGGGATATCGATGCAGCTGCCCGTAATTATGGATACGGCATCAATCAATTATTCTGGTACTTTACTGCTACCATTAGCAGTTCATCCAATCTGCTGGTATCTCTTGGCTATATTGTATATTTAATTAGCCGTTGCACAGATGCGTTTATGGGTAAGCCTGTTCAAATGATTTTATTTATACTGGTCTTTGTTTGCCTGTTTGCACTTTTGATCATATTAATTGCCAGAAAAAACAGCAGCGCTCAGAAGCAGATCAATGAGGTTAAAGAGGAACTGTTGCCGCATTTTCGTCACAGTGATTATTATGTCAAAGAATACATTGAAAAAGAGGAATGTGGTAAGGCAATCCGGATGTTTCATCAGCAGCCGCTTCTGGCTGGCAGATTGTCAGAGGTATTTGAACAGCTTTATCAGGGATTTCACCACATTGGAACAATACGTTGTAAAAAAATGCAGTGGGTTTCTGTCATTCAGATGTTGATATCCGGTTTAATCTATTTTATGCTGGGTTATTTGGTATTGAAACAAGCGATTACTATCGGAAGTGTGTGTTTATATGCCGGTTGTATCAGTAATTTTTTGGTTTATTTTAATGACTGGGTGGAGCAATTGATCCAGCTTAGGAATAATACAAAATATATCAAAATGTACTTTGATTTTCTGGATATTCCCAATAAAAAATATGAGGGTACTCTGCCAGTGGAAAAAAGGGATGATGACCAGTTTACCATAG
>CAMWKN010000249.1 GCA_947174825.1 uncultured Clostridium sp. | reverse complement strand
GTCCACAGTGTCTTCCTCCTGGTTTTCTTTGAAAGGCCTTTCTAATAGAATAACAAATGGGAAGGGCGAGAAATCACAGAAACACAAAATGTTCATATTTTGATGTTAAATTTAAGATCTTAATATATAAAACATAACTTTTGGGATAAATCAGTAACCATAAAAAATGCGTGAAAAAAGTGTACAAATTTGATACAATGGTATAACATTTAGAGAAGGAATGACATGTTTGAATGAATAAGGAATAATAGGATGTATGCAGTTTTAGATAATATAATCATTATAATACTTACGATCATAAGTCTGTTTGCCAGCCAGTCTCCAGGTTTTTTTATAGTGTCGGCTGCTTTCCTTATGGTACTCACAACATATGAATCTTTTCAAGAAGATAAGAGTAGAATTTTACTAGTTTTGGAATTTATTTTGATGACAATTTTTGCTGTGTTATCTGGTGGGATTGCGGGTTTCGTGGTTTTCGCTCTTCTTAAATCACTTAGAAAATACATTAGGGTAATTCTGGGTATATGTTTGTTTGTGCTTGTAACAGTTACAATATATAAGAATGTATCATTTGCTGTGTGCATAGCGCAGACCCTGCTCTTAGCTGCCATTTTTTTCTTTCTGTTGCTGCTGTATTATTTGATGGAACGTATCGAAAAAAGAAAAGCGTCGGAAAACGAAAAACTGACAGCGTCCAATATTAGTGAAATGCATGAGAAGAGATTAAATGAACGGCTTGTGATGCAAAATTTTCTGGCGGAGAAAAATGCCAGGCTGGTGGAGAGAGAAAATATCAGCAGAAATATTCACAATAGTGTGGGACATTCCATAACGGCTGCGATCATGACCCTGGATGCGGCAGACGTACTCTACGATGTGAGACCGGAAGAAGCCAGAAAGAGAATGAATGATGCCAATGAACGTATTCGAGGAAGTTTGGAATCAATCAGAAGAGCTGTCCGTGTTCTAGATGAAGACAGCACCGAGATATTATCTGGTGATTTGAAATGCGAAATGGAGAATATCATAAATGAATTTGTAATGGATACAAGTATTCGTGTAGAGCAGGACTTCAGCCAGCTGATGGATGATATCAGGATACCACACGATCATGCGGTATTTCTGACAGGTGCGTTGCAAGAAATGCTGACAAATGGCGTGAGACATGGGAAGGCAAGTGAATTTGTGGTGATTCTTTTTGGAGATACCGCTCATATTAGAATAGAAGTATCGGACAACGGACAGAGTGATTTTGATTCGCGAAATAGTGAGAGTAGGATTGAAAAAGGATTTGGAATCAGGAAGATTATTTCCTATGTAGAAAAATGTGGTGGAAAAACAGTATTTGTAAATAATAATGGGTTTAAAGGAATGATAGAGCTGCCAATTGTATTTGCAGAATAAGGAGTTAATATGTATAAGGTATTACTGGTGGATGATGAGAATCTTCTTTTGGATAGTCTGGAAATCATATTGTCTTTGAATGATATGGAAGTGATTGGAAAAGCAAATGACGGGAAGGCTGCTATAGAGATACTTGACAGTGTGAAGGAAGGTTGTGATATCGCCCTTGTGGATCTGAATATGAAGGGGATGGGCGGCATAGAGCTGATAAAAGTTATGAAGGAAAATTATCCAAAGATTAAGATTTTGGTGCTGACTACATTTTATGATGACAAAAATATTACGGAAGCAATCGCAGGTGGAGCAGATGGATATCTTCTTAAGGACAGTGGCAAGGACGTAATCTTGGGGGCAGTAACGCAGATTATGGGAGGTATTACAGTATTAGACCAAAAGGTTATGTTACGACTTACAACTCTTATGAATCATAATTTAAATAATGATGCTCAGAATAGCTCCTTTGATTTGTTTGGTGATATGACGGAAAGAGAGAAGGAAATATGTTCTCTTATGGTGGAGGGACTAACCAACAAACAGATTGCAGACCGGCTATATATTTCAGAAGGAACAGTGAAGAATTATATTTCTAACATATATGATAAGACAGGTATTCATGATCGGGTAAAACTGATCGTGGAACTCAAAAGCTAAATGTCCTGTAGCAGGCTACAGGGTATTTGGCGTGCCTCCGCGAATATAAGGATATTTGCGACTGCAGTCATGTGTAAATATGACCGTAGTCACTTTTTTTATTTTGGAAAAAGTTATAAGATGCTACCAGAATAATATAAACAAGGAGAACAGGATGAAAAGCAAACTATCGGCATTAAAATTTGTCAAAAATAATAAAAAACAGGTCTGGGTGATGATTGTAGCATTATCTCTAACCTTTATGACCATGTATATTATTAATTTTTTATTGTTAACTACAAGAGAGAGCTTCAAAACACTCTTTCTGGAACAACCAAAAAGGGTGGCATATTTAGATCTTAGCCCTGATACCATGGGAGTGGAAAGAGAAGAGTATGCCTCGAATGACGAATACAATCTGGCAATCGATCAGGCAAGAGATAAAATTATTGCTGATATCAGGAAACATGAGGGAATTAGCAATGTAGTATTTACTCAGACCATATCTGCCCTGTATCAAGGTGTCGTTGGTAACGTTGGATATGATTTTCCATTACTCTCCAAAGAGCAGATTCCGGAATTTGTAAACCACATGGGAGCAAAGCTGATAGAAGGAAGAATGCCTGAGGGAGATGGAGAGATTCTTGTCGATGAAAAGGTTCTGAAGAATAATAAAGTAGAGATAGGTGGATATTTCCATGAATCGTCTTATGGTCATACGTTCAAAGTGGTTGGTGTGCTTGCGTCGGATTATATGACTTGTGTTGGAACGCCTATGGGATATACCAACAGTGGCTGGTACATCGTTGTTTTATGCGACGAGGCAAATGCAGATATGACAAAGGTGCTGAAAGATATTGGGATTACGCCTACCGAATATGATACGCTTTATGATTCGGTAGACTGGGCTGAGATGTATCAGGAATTGGTTGTCGAAACGGTTGATGCTGCTTTGCTTGCAATTTTGATTGTAGTAATCATATTTCTGGCAATATCCATTCTGGTGGCCTATATATCGTTTATGCGAAGCAGGGTAAATGAATATTGTCTTTATACATCCATAGGCTTTGGAAGAAAAGATGTATATGGAATGATCATGCGAGAAATATTTATAATTTTTGGAATCAGTATCATTCTCGGTTCACTGGTGACTGTCATAATCATGTTTTATCTCGGCAATTCTCTTATAGAACCTCTAGGGCTTATGTGTAAATATTTCTACCCGGAGCATCTGCTTCGGATATTGGCAGCATTTGTTGCAATTGTAGGGCTTTTGCAGATACCGATCTCAGTAACCATCAATAATATTAAAACAATAGATATGATAGAAGAATAGGAATGAGGTGTAACTATGTTTGAAATAAAAGATGTAAGTATGATATATGATATGAATTCGGATGAGAAAATGTATGCTTTAAATGGTTTTGATTTAACACTGCCAGATACAGGATTGGTAGGTGTGATAGGTCCATCAGGTAGTGGAAAGAGTACGCTGATGTATTGTATGTCCACTCTGAAGACGCCTACGGAAGGAAACATTACTTATAATGGTCAGGATATTACAGCGCTTTCTAACAGGCAAAGGGAAACTCTCAGAAGAAATGAATTTGGTTTCGTATTTCAGAAGCATTATCTGGTTCCTTATATGACTGCCATGGACAATGTGGTTGTTGCAGGAACCAATAGTGATAAGGAAACAAAGGATAAGGCAACAGAATACCTTCTTGCATTAGGACTGAAAGAGAAAGAATTTAATAAGCGTCCCTCGAAGCTTTCAGGAGGCCAGTGTCAGAGAGTTGCCATTGCCAGGGCGATGATAAATAACCCAAAGGTCATCTTTGCGGATGAGCCGACAGCATCGCTGGATCATGAAAATGCATTTAATGTCATGAAGATTATGAAAAAATATTCGGAAGACAGGTTGGTAATAGTAGTAACCCATGACAGGTCTATTCTGAAAGACGTAGATCTTACTGTAGAAATGTGGGATGGAAAGCTAAGTAATATGATGCCAGGGTGCTGAACGTTCAGTGAACGTTCGTTTAGCACGGACCGAAGCGGAGCGAAGATGCAAAAGTATGTAGCAATTCGTAGCATCAGTATGTTTGACTATTCGTAGAAAGGAAGAAGGATGAAGAATATAAAGCCATTTTCGGCATTTTATTATATGAAAGAGAATAGGGGAAGGGCGGGACTTTGCATTTTTATGATGTTTATGGCAACGCTTATGTTCCTTGCAGGTAATTACATTCATTCAACGATATATACTTTTGAGAATGAATTTGAATATTCGGATAAGCTGGTAGG
>CAMWKN010000248.1 GCA_947174825.1 uncultured Clostridium sp. | reverse complement strand
GAGTAAACATACTAGAATATAATAAACGAAGCAAAATGGATTGTCAATACATAAGTATCAAATATTTGGAAAAAAATATAGATGTATGTTTGAGTGTGTTGTTAAAGAATTATATTTTTATTGATTTAACTATATGGTTAGAGGGTGTGAAAGATAGGATAATGGCTGTAAAGAATTAAAAATTTCGGATGGTGTATTCCGGGATGAGAAAGGAAGGAAAAGATGGAAAAACATGGAATTATGGAAAAACGGACGGATTTGGCGCTGGAAGTCAGAGAAAGCTTTCCGGAAGATGATGTGGAGGTATCTGGAGTAAAGCTCACGACGGAATCTCTGGAGGAAGGGAAAATTCAGATTACAACTGTAGAAATTTTAAATGAGCATGGTGCGGAAGAGATGGGTAAACCAGTGGGAACTTATATTACCTTGGAATTTGAGGAAAATTATCAATCACAGGATCAGGTACACCAAAGTCTGATACAGCGTTTTGCGGATATTCTTCAGGAAATTACCAAGGATCTAGTGGATACGAAAAAGAAACTTTGTCTGTTTGTCACTGGTCTGGGAAATCGTTTTGCTACACCGGATGCACTGGGACCTTATGTAGTGGAACACATTTCTGTGAACCGACATTTAGAGACAGATATTCCCTTGGAGTCAGGTAATGTGGTCTGTGCTGTAGTGCCAGGAGTTATGTCACAAACCGGTTTAGAGACGGGGGAAATTTTAGGAGGAATCATTGCCAGATCAAAGCCGGATCTTCTGTTAGTGATTGATGCGCTGGCAACCAGAAGCGTGAAACGCCTATGTCGAACGATTCAGATTACGGATACTGGTATTCTGCCTGGGGCTGGGGTGGGAAATCATCGTTATCCCATCAATCAGGATACCATGGGAATACCAGTTATTGCAATTGGTGTGCCAACTGTGGTAGAGGCAAATACCATTGTATTGGAGACAATGGAGGAAGTTTTACAACGCGAACAATGCACGGAGGAGGAAATCGCATTATTTTTGGAAAATATATCAAGGCAGGCAATGAGTAATCTTTTTGTCACGCCAAAGGATATTGAGGCACAAATTAGTCAGGTGGGAGATTTGATTGCACAGGGGATTAATCGTTATAGTTCCATGGGGAATTGATGCAGGATAACGAATGGACTCGGATGATATCTATGTAAAAGGATTGCAATTCTTTTGAATAATTTTCTCATTTCCTCATAGGTTGTAATAGTAGTTACCTATCGGTATTAGATTGGCAGCGGCGTGGGATGGAGGAATTTATGAAAAAATGTAATGAGAAACATGGGAAATCCTGGTGGAAATGGGTCGTGATGTTATTGTTACTTATTTGGACAGGCATCGTGATAGGAGGATTATATCGTCAATATGACCTATTAGGAAAATTAGAGAAAAACTGTAGTAACCGGGTGGCAAAATTAGGATTTAATAATGTAACTCTTCTGCAAAATACAGGACGGGACATGAAAAATTTATTATGCGGAAGTACTGCATTACTACAATATATGATGCAGCGGGATGCTGGTGAACCGGTGGCACAGGTTGCATTGCTCCAGCAGGGGCAGAACGGTGTGTTGGACGGGCAGGAGTCAGGCAATCTTTCTTCCGATGAGATTGAAGATATTGCCGTATTTAATAATGGGAGTTTTGATATTACGGATAAAAATATTAGTTTGACAGAATATGCCCAGTCCATGTTTTCACCAGCGCCAACTGCAACAAATGGAGCTGGTTCAGAAAAAAATGTAGCTGATAATGTGACCGAAAAAACGGATTCATCAACAGAAAAGAAACAATCTACAGGAGTAGAAAAGAATAAGACGATGATACAAAAGTTAAAAGAACAGAAGAAACGTTCCTATTTGCTGAAAAACTTCTATATTGTAGATTCTTCTACCTCCATTGATCCAAAAATTTTTCAGGTTGATCGATTACTTAATATGGATATGACTATGCAGAAAAAAAAGGAACCGCAAATTCTGATTTATCATACTCATGGTGCATCCGAGGCATTTATTGATAGCAAGGCAGGAAAAAAGGAAGAGTCCATTATTGGAGTGGGGGGAGAATTGGCAAAACTCCTTACAGAGAAATATGGGTATCATGTATTGCATGATGAGACGGAATATGATCGAATTAACGGTGATATTGACCGAAATAAGGCGTATAATCAGTCTTATGCAGGAGTAACAAAGACATTACAAAAATATCCGGGAATTCAGGTCTTAATTGATTTACATAGGGATGGTGTGGGGAATAAGGTGCATCGTTTGACTAATATTAATGGAAAACGGACAGCACAGGTAATGTTTTTCAATGGATTATCCAGAAATAAAAAAGGAGATATAGCCTATTTACATAATGATAATTTACAGGCAAATCTGGCCTTTAGCCTACAGTTAAAACTGGCATGTATGGAACAGTATCCGGATTTTGCGAAACCTGTGTATTTGAAAAACTATCGTTATAATTTGCATCTTCGGGAACGTTCTCTCTTAATTGAATTGGGAAATGAGAATAATACTCTCCAGGAAGCGAAAAATGCCATGGAACCATTGGCAGGAATCCTGCATCAGGTTCTATCGAAATCTTGAGCTTATGACAAAATTATGATACAATGCTGTATTAGCATGGCGATTTAATTGGAATTCGTTATGCGGGATATTGAAACAGGACAGCATGGGAGGAAGTACATGGAGAGAATTGAACAGTCTCATATCAGAAATTTTTGTATTGTAGCACATATTGATCATGGCAAATCTACCTTGGCAGATCGTATTATAGAAGCAACCGGATTGCTGACTAGCCGGGAAATGCAGGCGCAGGTGCTGGATAATATGGAATTGGAACGGGAACGGGGGATTACCATTAAAGCGCAAACTGTCCGTATCGTATATCAGGCAAAAAATGGGGAAGAGTATATTTTTAATTTGATTGATACACCGGGACATGTGGATTTCAATTATGAAGTATCCCGCAGTCTGGCAGCATGTGAGGGGGCTATCTTGATTGTGGATGCGGCGCAGGGGATTGAAGCTCAGACATTGGCTAACTGTTATCTGGCTCTGGATCATGATCTGGAAATTATGCCGGTTATCAATAAAATTGATTTGCCCAGTGCAGAACCGGAACGAGTCAAAGAGGAAATTGAAGAAGTAATTGGATTGGACGCATCGGATGCGCCACTGATTTCTGCAAAAATGGGCATAAATATCGAAGATGTATTAGAACAGGTTGTGGCAAAAATACCAGCACCATCAGGGAATGTGGATGCGCCATTTCAGGCGTTAATTTTTGATTCTTTGTATGATGCATATAAGGGCGTTATTATTTTCTGCCGTGTTTTTGACGGTGCTTTGCAGAAAGGGCAGGAAATTTTGATGATGGCTACCGGGGCAAAAGCGGAGGTAGTGGAAGTTGGAATTTTTGGTGCAGGTCAGTTTATTCTTACCGAAGAGTTGAGTGCCGGAATGGTAGGATATATTACTGCCAGCCTAAAGAATGTACAGGATACCAGAGTGGGAGATACCGTAACGCTGGCGGATCGTCCCTGTGCAGAGTCTCTTCCGGGCTATAAAAAGGTACAACCAATGGTATACTGTGGCTTGTATCCGGCAGATGGTGCCAAGTATTCGGATTTACGGGATGCTTTGGAAAAATTGCAGTTAAATGATGCAGCACTGCAGTTTGAAGCAGAAACTTCTGTTGCTTTGGGATTTGGATTCCGCTGCGGTTTTTTGGGATTATTGCATCTGGAAATTATTCAGGAACGTTTGGAGAGGGAATATGCATTAGATCTGGTAACGACAGCACCAGGAGTTATTTATCATGTCTATAAGACCAACGGCGAGATGGTAGAAGTGACCAATCCATCCAACCTGCCAGATCCTTCGGAGATTGAGCATATGGAGGAACCTATGGTGGCAGCAGAGATCATGGTTACTACAGAGTATGTGGGAGCAATTATGACATTATGCCAGGAGAGACGTGGTATTTATATTGGTATGGAATACATTGAGGAAACCAGGGCAGTGTTGAAGTATGATTTGCCATTGAATGAAATTATTTATGATTTTTTTGATGCCTTGAAATCGCGTTCTCGTGGATACGCTTCTTTGGATTATGAAATGAAAGGCTATGTTCCTTCCAAACTGGTAAAACTGGATATTCTGATTAACCGGGAGGAAATTGATGCGCTGTCCTTCATTCTCCATGCAGATACTGCTTATGAACGGGGACGCAAAATGTGTGAGAAGCTCAAGAAAGAGATTCCACGCCAGCTTTTTGAGATACCGATTCAGGCAGCAATCGGTAGTAAGATTATTGCC